>CALWEB010000147.1 GCA_944376955.1 uncultured Agathobaculum sp.
CCTGTGAATGCGTGGAGCACGGCTGCAAAATCCAGCCGGTCATTTGAAGAAAACGCTCCCGTGACGTTTTCCCAGACAGCGAAAGCTGGATACCGGTTATTTGTTGCATACCTCATTTCCTCTACAATGCGCATGGCCTGATAAAACAGGCCGGATTTACTTCCCGCCAAGCCCTCCCGCGCGCCGATCGTGGACAGGTTTTGGCATGGCGAGCCGAACGTGACAATATCCACGGGCGGTATCCTGCCGCCATCTATCTGCGTGATGTCTCCCAAGTGGAGCATATCCGGGAAGTGCCGCCGGGTAATGGACACCGGCGCTCTGGCAATCTCGCTCGCCCACACAGGGACAATACCACAGCGCGACGCAGCCAGTGGAAAAACGCCAATGCCGTCAAACAGGCTGCCGAGCCTAAGTGCGGGCACGGACAGACCTCTTGTGGTTTTGCACCCGGACACCGTCCATCGCACTCCACTTCGGCGCTTTGCCCCGGATACGGGAAAGGCAGTCACAGCGCTCGTCCGGGTCTAAATTCGCCCCGCAATAGGGGCAGGTGTGATAGTACATAAGCTGTCCTCCTTTTGATGGTTGGTTGAATGCCTACATAGATAGCGGCGGCGGCCGGGCATGGTGGGTGGCCATTTCAGGGCATAAAAATAACCGCCCGGGTAGGGCGGTTGGATAGATTGTTCGATTGTACATCGTGTTCTCCTTTACGATTGATTGGTGAACCCATGACTTATACATTTATTGGTGAAAATGGCTTGTCCTGTTGTTTTTTAACCATAGTTTGTTCTTACAGCGTCGCAGGCAGGTGCGCCGCGTCATAAAAAAAGTGTAGACGTGATGCGGGTTTTTTCGCTGTTTGTGCTTACGAGATTGCAGCAGAGCAGAAAGCCCGCACCACGTACGACAACCTGCTGCGCCTGATCGACAACCCCGATGTGCGCGAACCGCTCAAATTCCTGCGTGCACGCGAGGTCGTGCATTTCCAGCGTTTTGGCGACGCACTGCGCGTAGTGCAAGATCATTTGGACAGCAAAAACTACTACGCGTTCAATCCTGCCATTGATCTGCGCAAGTCCGCGCGCAAAACCGCTGCACCCGCAGCCGAAGATACCGCGATCGCATCGGATTGATACTGCTATATCGCAAAAGCAGAAAAGAGACGCCTATGGGCGTCTCTTTTTGCATTCAGTTGAGGATCTTCAGAAACAGTTCGCGGTTGAACTGCTTGTGGAACTGCTCGATCTGATCTGCGATGCTCTCACAGCACTGCTTGACCTCTGGATTGGCCGTACCGTTGGCATTGCGTTCCTTGAACACATGGCCCCACTCGGTCAGGTCGATCTTGAAAATGAAATTGCTCGGGATGCTGAGCATATACAGCCCACGCTTGACATCTGGATTCTCTGCCAGATCCTCACGGATATACCCGTTGACTGCCTTGACATACTTGACGCCGTCATGCTCAATCGTCTGCGGCACGGCAAGCCCCAACTCCTGCAAAGCAAGATCGGTCGGCAAAATTTTATTCTCATACCAAGCCGACATTTCGTAAGAGAAGGATGCCAGACGTGTGCTCGAGCGGATGATGCGGTTGTTAAACCGCTTAGCGTGCGCGTCCCAGTCATCCTGCCCGGCGCGGTGCAGCCCTTCGACCGTGATCGACATGTCGATGAAGCGCAGCATAGTGGTGTGCTTCCAGCCCCATTTGGTCAGCTTATCCATCCAGTCGGCAAACTCGGCAAACGCTTCATCCTGCGTCGCGTCAAAGTCCTTTAACCCGCCGTCCGGACGCAGCACCGTGCGGCAAACCTCCCGGATGTGCAACTCCTTTTCGCGCGTCCAGGAGCGTTTGCTCATAAACATGGAAACGATTGCATCGTCTATGCCAGAAATCTGATTGAGATAGGTTTTCATCGCGTTTTCCCCTTTTCCGGTATTGCTTTGATTATAACATATTTGTCCCCGCGCCGCAACGGGCGGTGCGCTTTCCGCTTTCCCATCTCCTATGCCGCACAACCCGGAACAAAGCCGCCCCGGCTGTTGCAGCCGGGGCGGCTTTGGCATCCAATCCCATGCTTATGTTTGTAACAATACCGTGCCGGTACCTCCATCCCAATCAACGCCAAAGCCCAGTGCGTCACCGAGATCACGCAGCTTAAAATAGTTGTTGCCATCGATCCTGAACGCGGTCAGTGCCAGCGGTTTGCCGTCCAGATACACGGACGCAGTCGTCACCGCGGCTGCTTTACTGCCTGCAGGCAGTGCCTGCAGTTCACCGCCGACCGGTGTATAGGGCGCGCCTGTACGCAAGTCGATGCGTCCCTTTTCCCCATCCCATGCGACCGAGAACTGCGCATCCGTGCCATTGAGCAAGGCAGCCAGATCCCGCAGCTTGAAGTAGTTGCTATCCGCAATCGTATAAGCACCCAGCTGCACTGGTTTCCCGTCGAGCGTGATACGCGCGGCCGACCGCTGTGCCGTTGGCCGCAGCACCCCCTGCAGCTTACTCAGGGTCTCGGCTGTTTCCTTCCCGAGCGAATTACTCGTCACACTGGTGTACACATAGCTGCCCTGACGTGTTGTGCAGCCCGCCCTGTACGCTTGCACACGGTCGTTAACCCACGCCTCGGACACGCTCTTACCGGCACTGCGGTAAGTGATGCTGCCGCTTGCATCCATATATGTTGTATAAGAAAAAGTCGTCAATTTGCCGTTTTCGATTGTATAATAGGTGTTTTTCTGTCCATCCGGAACCAAAATGTCGCCATCCACTTGCAAGATAGACGAATGGCTGCCGTCATACAGGATATAGCCCGGCCCGTTGCCCGTGCCAGAACCCGGTGACTTGGGCAATGCCAGCTTTTTCAGCGCACCATCCGACCATGTGTACAGGTACTGCTCAAATGCGCCGTCGCCTTCCCGGTAGCAGTAAAACAGCTCAGGCACATTGTCGCCGTCCATGTCGATCAGCTGTGCCGCAACCAACCCGAAATAATAGCCGTTCGACACACCGACCTCCTGCGACTGCATACAAATGCCCATGCCTGCCGGTTCTTCCAGCAGGTCCAGATAGGCCTGTGCGCCCGCAGGCGGGAGATACCCCACCTCGCCGGCCGCTGCGGGTACGACCAGCGCCGCGCCCGCCAGCACCGCACAGAAGGTTGCCTTCCATTTTTTCATTCTAAGCCCTCCTTTGATCACGCTTTCCTAGTCTTTATAGAAAAAAGCCCCTCAAGCGAGGGGCTTTTTTTCTTGTGGTTTGGAAACGTTGTTATGCCTTGCCAAGTTCCTTGACACGCGCCTGCGCCGCTGCAAGGCGGGCAATCGGCACGCGGAAGGGCGAGCAGGAAACATAGTTCAGGCCGACATTGTGGCAGAACTCGACGGACGACAGGTCGCCGCCATGCTCGCCGCAGATGCCCAGCTTGATTTCCGGACGGGTGCGGCGGCCTTCCGCTACGGCATAGCGGATCAGCTTGCCAACGCCGTTCTGATCCAGACGGGCAAACGGGTCGGACTCGAGGATCTTCTTTTCGAAGTAGGTCTCCAGAATACGGCCGACGTCATCACGCGAGAAACCGTAAGTCATCTGGGTCAGGTCGTTGGTGCCGAAGGAGAAGAACTCGGCTTCCTCGGCAATCTCGTTGGCCGTGACCGCAGCACGCGGGGTCTCGATCATGGTGCCGACCATATACTTCATCTTCAGGCCGGACGCCTCGATCAGCTCATCTGCCTTGGCCTTGATGACCTTCTTGACAAAGCGCAACTCGTTGATCTCGGATACCAGCGGAACCATGATTTCCGGTGTGATCTTCAGGCCGTCTTCCTTCCAGACGTTAATTGCCGCGGAAATAATCGCCTCGGTCTGCATCTCCGCAATTTCCGGATACAGCACGTCCAGACGGCAGCCACGGGTGCCGAGCATCGGGTTAAACTCGTGCAGGTCAGCAACCTTGCTCTTGAGCTTGTCGAACGAAACGCCCATCTCGTCGGCCAGCTCCTTGATATCCTCATCCTCCTGCGGCAGGAACTCATGCAGCGGGGGATCGAGCAGACGGATGGTGACCGGCAGGCCGCCCATCGCACGGTAAATTGCTTCAAAGTCGCCGCGCTGCATCGGCAGGATCTTGGCCAGTGCGGTCTTGCGCTGCTCTACGGTGTCGGAAATGATCATCTCACGCACTGCCTTGATGCGCTCGGGATCGAAGAACATATGCTCGGTACGGCACAGGCCGATGCCTTCCGCACCGAACTTGCGTGCCTGCGTTGCATCACGCGGGGTATCGCCGTTGGTGCGCACCTTGAGCGTGCGGATCTCGTCCGCCCAGCCCATGAAGCGGCCGAAATCACCGGTCAGCTCCGCATCCTGCGTGTCGATCTTGCCGAGGTAAACATTACCGGTCGAGCCGTCCAGCGAAATGAAATCGCCTTCCTTGACCACGGTACCATCGGCAAAGGTGAGGGTCTTGTTTTCTTCGGAAACCTTGATGCCGTTTACGCCGGCGACGCAGCAGGTGCCCATGCCGCGCGCAACAACCGCTGCGTGCGAGGTCATGCCGCCGCGAGCGGTCATGATGCCTTCGGAAACAGCCATGCCGTCGATATCTTCCGGCGAAGTCTCCTGACGGACGAGGACGACCTTCAGGCCGGTCTTGTGTGCTGCCGCCGCTTCTTCTGCGGTGAAGTACACGGCGCCGCAAGCTGCGCCGGGGGATGCCGGCAGGCCGGTGGTGATCGGCTTGGCAGCTGCAAGGGCAGCCGGGACAAACGTCGGGTGCAGCAGGGCGTCGAGCTGCTTGGGCTCAACCTTCATGATCGCCTGCTCCTTGGTGCAGACGCCTTCGTCCACCAGATCAACCGCAACCTTGAGCGCCGCCTGTGCGGTACGCTTGCCGTTACGGGTCTGGAGCATATAGAGTTTGCCATTTTCGATGGTGAACTCCATATCCTGCATATCGCCGTAGTGCTGCTCGAGGCGGGAGGAAATATCTACAAACTGCTGGTACACTTCAGGCATGGTGTCGGCCAGTGCGGAGATCGGCTGCGGGGTACGGATACCGGCCACAACGTCCTCGCCCTGTGCGTTCATCAAAAATTCGCCGTACAGCTTCTTTTCGCCGGTTGCCGGGTTGCGGGTGAACGCAACGCCCGTACCGGAAGTGTCGCCCATGTTACCGAATACCATGGACTGTACATTAACGGCGGTGCCCCAAGAGTGCGGGATGTCATTCATGCGGCGGTAGGTGTTCGCGCGCGGGTTGTCCCACGAACGGAATACCGCACGGACCGCTTCCATCAGCTGCTTCTTGGGGTCCTGCGGGAAGTCCTCACCGAGCGACTTCTTGTAGTGGTCCTTGAACAGCACGATCAGTTCGCTCATGTCGTCCGCGTCCAGCTCGTTGTCCATCTTGACGCCCTTCTTCTCCTTGACCTGGTCGATGAAGGTCTCGAAGGTGGACTTGGGCAGCTCCATA
>CALWEB010000148.1 GCA_944376955.1 uncultured Agathobaculum sp.
TCTTCCTTGTCCGTTTCATCCTCATATGTTCTTGTTAAAAGCATAACATTTTTCGCGCGCGCTGTATAGCTTTTTTTCACGGATTTTTTACATATTCCTGATTTTTATGATTCGGTATCCTTCTGCAACGCGGCGCGACCGCAAGGACCGCATGAGCATGTATTCCGGTTTGGAGGTGCGCGTGCCCTTCTGCGACCATCGCATTGTGGAGTACGCCTACAACATGCCGTGGGATTTCAAGGCGCTGGAAGGACGGGAAAAAGGCATTGTGCGCCGCGCGTTTGCGCACGAACTGCCGGAGGAAATCGTCCTGCGCAAGAAAAGTCCCTATCCCAAGACCTTCCACCCAGCCTATACCCGCCTGTGCGCGGACTATGTCCGCCGCATTTTTGAGGACAGCGACTCCATTGCCGCGCATCTGTTTAACCATGCCGCAGTCCAAGCGCTTATGAAAAAGCCAGAAAGTCTGGCGGAACCGTGGTATGGTCAGCTCATGCGCACCCCGCAGATTTTCGCCTACATCATCCAGATCGACCGCTGGCTGCGGCAGTACAAAGTGCGGCTGGTATGATCCAGCCGCCCATCCCGCCCCACAAGGAGGTTTTGCCCATGCCCAATCCCACAAAAGATTCTGCCGTGCTGCGCGTGGTCGTCACGACCGCACTCGGCGCGCTGCCGCTGTCCGACGCCTCGGTCACGGTATCGACCGCCGCGGACGAGACCGGCGCGCGCGAGCTGCTCTACTCGGTGCGCACGGACGCAGGCGGCATGACGCCGCCCATGACGCTGCCCACCCCGCCGCGCTCCAACTCCATGACGCCGGACGGCGGCCTGCCCTATGCGGTCTATACAGTCGAAGTCGCGCGTCCGGGCTACACCCCAGTCACCGCGCTGCATGTGACCATGTTTTCCGGCGTGCCCGCCGTGCTGCCCGTGGCGCTCACGCCGCTGCTGGAAAACCAGTCCTCCGCCCAGACCGACCTAACCGCCACAGGCGAGCCGCAGGTGCTGTACCACGACCAAACCAATCCCAATGCAGAGGAGTGATCCGCTTTGCCCCAGTCCCCGGTGACCATCCCGGAAACCATCACGGTGCATCTGGGCCCGCCCTCGGCCGCCGCGCAGAACATCACCGTGCCCTTTGCCGACTACATCAAGAACGTGGCTTCGTCGGAAATCTACCCGACGTGGCCGGAAGAAGCCATCCGCGCCAACATCTACGCGCAGATCTCCTATGCGCTCAACCGCGTGTTCACCGAATGGTACCGCGCACAGGGCTATGATTTCGACATCACCAACTCCACGCGCTATGACCAGTCCTTTGTCCCCGGGCGCGACATTTTCGAGAATATTTCCACCATTGTAGACGATATGTTCAACAGCTACCTGACCCGCGGCAACGCCATCGAGCCGCTGTTCGCCCAATACTGCAACGGCACGACGGTAACCTGTCCCGGCGGCCTGAGCCAATGGGGAACGGTGCCGCTGGCCGAGCAGGGCATGACTGCGGAGGAAATTGTGCGGTATTACTACGGAGACGATATCAACATTGTACGCAACGCGCCCATCGCCCCCAACCTTAGCGGTTCGTGGCCGGGCGTCACCTACCGGCTGGGCGATGTGTCCGAGGAGGTGCGCATCATCCAGAACCGCCTCAACCGCATTTCGACCAACTATCCCAACATCCCGAAGATCTATCCGGTGGACGGCATCTACGACGCGGACACCGAGCGCGCGGTACGCGCCTTCCAGAAGCAGTTTAACCTTGGTGTGGACGGCATCGTCGGCCGCGCGACATGGTACCGTATCGCGTTCATATACAACAACGTCAAACGCCTGAGTGAGCTGGACAGCGAAGGGCTGTCGCTCGACGAAATTTCCCGCCAGTTCCCCGAAACGCTGCGCGAGGGCGCAACCGGCCCGGGCGTACAGCTCTTGCAGTATTTTCTCGCCATTGTGGGCGAATATTATGACCAGCTGCCCCGCTGGCAGCCCAGCCAGATCGACGGCATTTTCGGCCCGCGTACACGCGAGGCTGTTGAGGCCTATCAGCGCATGATGGGGCTGACCGTGGACGGCATCGTGGGCCGCAATACCTGGAACGCGCTGGTGTCCACCTATCAGTCTGTGCTGGCCGTGCAGCCCGATCAGGGCTTTCTGGGCGAAGTCGCCGGCCTACCGGACATTTTCCTCGTGGAAGGGATGCGCGGCGAAGCGGTGCGCGAGGCACAGGAGCTGATCAACATCATCGCCCGCGGCTATCCCGAAGTGCCCACCGTCGCGGTGGACGGCATTTTCGGCCCTGCAACGCGAAACGCGATTTCGGTCATCCAGTCGATTTCCGGCCTGCCCGCCACCGGCGCGATCGGCCCGCTGACGTGGGAGGAAATGGCGCTGCTCGCACGCGACGTGCTGGTATCCTCGCAAACCGCCGAAGGGCAATATCCGGGCTATCCCGTGGGAGAGGAGGCGACCGCCTGATGTATACCGACAGCCAACGCCGTGCGCACATCTATGATTTACAGCGGTTTTTGCGCCGCATCCAGCAGGAACAGGGCGCGCCGCAGCCACTTGCACCCGACGGCATTTTCGGCAGTGAAACCGCTGCCGCCGTGCGGGACTTTCAGCGGCGCGGCCGCCTGCCCGTGACCGGTACGGCGAATTTCGACACATGGACGGCGATCTACGCCGCCTATCTTGCCTTGACCGATCTGGACGCATTGCCGGCTGCGGTCAACTTTTTCCCAGCGGACGCGGATGCCCAACTCAAACGCGGCGACAAAGGCCCTTCGGTCTTTGTGCTCCAGCTCATGCTGGGCACAGCTGCGCCGCACTTTGGGGATGCGCTGCCCGTTCCGCTCACCGGCGAGTACAACGCTGACACCGAAGCGGGCGTGCGCCGCGCGCAGGGTGTATTCCTCCTGCCACAGACCGGCATAACCGATCGCGCCACTTGGGCAGCGCTCACCCTGTTCCACAACAGCTTTTTCGGCCGCACACCGCTGGCATGGACGCTGGAATAATGCAAAAAGGACGCCCAAAGGCGTCCTTTTTTGTGTAATCTCGTTATTCTGCCGCGTCTGCGGTTTCGGCAGCCGCATCCTCCGTGGAGGCTGTGCCATCCGTAGCCGCTGCATCCTCCGTGGAGGCCGCGTCCTGTGCGTTCAGGATCTGCTGCACCTCGGTCGGCAAATACTCACGCACGTTCTGATAGGTGATCTCGTCATAGGTCTCGGTCGTCTGTACGTCCGCTTCCTGCATCCACTGGGTCAGCAGGTCATCCATCGTGCCGGCAACCGCCGTTGTCAGCAGGCTCTTGTAGTTCTCAAACTGGCCGTCCACATCCAGCGGCTCACGCTTGATGATATGATAGCCATAGTCCGACTTGACCAGATCAGAAATCTCGCCCTCGGCCAGCGCCTTGGCGCCTTCATAGAACTCGGTGACCATATCCCCTTCAGTGAAGATGTAGCCGTCCGGGTTGCCCTGCAAACCGGTATCCTCGCTGAACTCGTTCATCAGTGCATCGAAGTCCTCACCTGCATTGATGCGGTCGAGAATCTTCTGCGCCTCCGCCCGGGCCTGCTCATCCGTGCGGATGGTCTCGCCCGTCGTCGGATCGACAGTGGAGATCAGGATGTGCTTAGCAGAAAGGTAGTTATCGCTGAAATACTGGCGCAGTTCGTCATCGCTCGGCACATTTGCACCGTTTTCGCCGTAATAGTAATCATTCAGGGCCTGATAGCACTGGCTGATGTACATGAAATTATTATAGGTCTGCTCCGAGAAACCAAAGTTTGCGATCTGGGTATCAAACGCATCCTGACCGCTTGCCGCAACCGCATCCTGAATCAGCTGGTTCATCTGCTTTTCCTGATCGTAAGTCAGCTTGAGTCCCAACTCGTTAAACTTCTGCAATACAACGCGCGCATACACCGACTGATCCTTCGCAGCCTGCGGCATGGACGCGCCCAGCGTTGCGGCGGCATATTCGTCGTTCCATACATCGCTCATGCCGAACTGCGCATACATGTTAGCGTAATACGACATATTGTACAGCATATAGCCCGCATATTCATCCGCGCACACCTCGTCGCCGTTGACCGTCATCACGACCGGCGCGCCATTATTCAGCGGCTGATAATGAATGGTCGTGCTCGACACCCCCCAGACGGTACCGCCCAGAACCACAACCAGCATCACAACCAGCGCGACGGCGCGCTGTACCATTTTGCTCATATTCTAACTCTCCTTATTGCGTAATCTAAACAGACTTTACTCAGTATAGCACCTTTCCGGGGGTGATACAAGCAAAAACACAAAAACGTCACATTCGGTCAAGTCGTACTCCATATCGCTCGCAGAAGGCAGCGCAAAGGTTTTCTCACTTCTGCCACCGCGGCTTCCAATCTGTTCCACCGATATCTATGCAAGTTCCGTGCCAAACCCACGCAGATTTCCATAAAAAACGGCACAGCAAAAGCTGTGCCGTTTTGGTTTGTGTGCTATTATTCCATCAGGCCGACGCAGTCGTAATACGGCTTTTCGGCAATCAACTTCTTATTATCTTTGAAGAGAGTATGACCCAGCGTAATCACCAGATAATCCGCCTTGGCAAGGATCTCGTCAAAGGAGACGTTCGGGATGCCCTTTACTTCGCTGTCCTTTGCAAA
>CALWEB010000149.1 GCA_944376955.1 uncultured Agathobaculum sp.
GGGCTTTGGTGTTGGTGGGGAGAGACCCAACTAGGTGGCTGCAAGCGGTTATTTTTCCTCGGTAAGCAGAAACCCCTTGTCTTGCAGCCCTTGGATGACCCGGTTCAATGTTGCTTCGTCCGGCGCGCGCAAGGTATGCAGATGGATACCGCCGGTCAGGTCGCAGAGCGGCCGCGCGCTGGGGCTTTTTATCTTTTCGCAAAACATGTCGGCATCGTAGCGGGAAAAAATATGCAGTGGGGCGCAGATCTGTCCGTAAACCGAATGCTCAACCGTCACATCAATCAATGCGCCGCCCAGATCGACTACAGTATACAGTTCTTCGTGCAGGCGATCATCCCCATGGTGGCAAACCACCTGCCGCTCGGCATGGTTTGCGGTGGACGTTGGCTTGTCCAGTATGTATCCACGCGGTGTTGCGAGTACGGAAAACCCGCCGGCGCGCAGCAATGCAACATCGCCCACGATGATTTGCCGGCTGACACCACATTGTGCTGCCAACGCCGTGGCGGAAAGCGGGCCTTGAGCCTGGGTGAGCAGATGGGTGATTTTGATGCGCCGTTCTGCAGCGTTCATAGTTCAGTCACTCCTTAGTATCCCTATCATAGCAAAAGAAAAAGGACTATGCAAGCATAGTCCTTGAAATCTGTTTTGGATTAACCGAGCAGATAGATGTTGGCATTCTGGACGCCCAGCTCAATCGCGCGGTCATGCGAAGAAACGAAAACGTCAATCTTGTTGTTCTTGATCGCTCCACCGGTATCCTCTGCAATAAATACGCCGTAGCCATCAATATAAACGCGGCTGCCCAGCGGGATAACAGAAGAATCAACTGCAATCGTGCGGCCTTCCGTCGGGGTAGTGCCGGAAGCAGTCTTGGCACCGGCAACGCCGTTGCAGGATTCACACGGGCAGTAGAAGGTCAGCTTGTAGTTGCCCAGTGCGGTGGAATTGTTCTTGATGGTGTTGGTTGCCAGCAGGGTAGAAGAGTAGGCAACCGTTTTCGCAGATACCGGTGCGCTCAACAGGTTGGTAGCGGTGGACTGCGTTGCAGAAGTGTTCTGCTCTGCTTTTTCTGCTTCCGCTTTCGCTGCCTCTTCCTGTGCCTTGGCTTCCGCCTCCGCCTTTGCCTTGGCTTCGGCTTCTGCCTTTGCCTTGGCAGCTGCCTCAGCCTTTGCCTTGGTCAGTGCCTGTTCAGCGGTGTTGATCTGGTCGGCATTCAAAACCGTACCGACAGATGCGTTCAGGTTGGAGGAAAGCACGGCAACCGGCTGATCCAGTGCCGCTGCGCTGATGGAAACCATCGTGCCGATGGCCAGCGTTGCAGCGATCAACTTAGATGCATGCTTACGCAAAGAAAATAACATGTGTTACACTCCTAAATCTCGTGAAAACCCGCGGAAGCGCGGCATCGGTTGTTACCGATTTGTTTTCGGGCTGTTACTGGATTGTTGTCGATCTGTTTCCGATCTGTAACTTATGATACTGTACATTTTCCGATTTGTCAAATGCTTTTTCGAACTTTTGTTCAATCTGCATAATTGTTTTCCCATATAGCGGGATTATCTGTATAGTCGCATGAAAAAAACGGTCTATTTTTGAAGGTGAATTCGGATTGTGCACAACGAACGGTTACAAAACGACAATTTACGCGACTGGGTGGGGAAGGTCGAAATCCGGATGGTCCTCCAGAGGTGGGGAGTGGGGAAGACGTTCCGACCGTATAAGCTGGTTGCAAGGGGCGAATACTATTATATAGAGGGCGGAAAGGATGTCCGAGGCGCGGGGGTTCGCTTGCTGGGCCGTTGCAAAAAAACTTTACACTGCATTCGGAATATGGTATCATTGAAAATAAGTGTTTGCAGCCTGTGTGGGGATACACCGCTGTTTTGCGGTGAGGCCGGGTTGCAGCGCAGAGATAAAATCGTGCATAAAGACGGACGAACGGGATGGCAGGTCTGTCTTTGTAAGGGATGTGGGAGCGAGTCCTGCATCATGGTTTACATGGATCAAATCAGATGAATAAAGGAAAGTGATAAAACCATTATGAAAGAAAAATTGAAGATTATACCGCTGGGTGGCCTCAATGAGATCGGCAAAAACATGACCGTGATCGAGTATGGCAACGATATCCTTGTGATTGACTGCGGTGTTGCGTTTCCGGATGATGACATGCTGGGTGTGGATCTGGTAATCCCGGATACCACTTATCTCAAGCGCAACATCAATAAGCTGCGCGGCTATGTCATTACACACGGGCATGAAGACCACATTGGTGCGATCCCGTATGTGCTGCGCGAGTGTAATGCCCCGATTTATGCCACGCGCCTGACGTGTGGCATCATCGAAACCAAGCTCAGTGAGCATAAAATGCCGCAGAAGGTCAAGCTCAACCGCGTGCGTGCGGGGGATACGATTAAACTGGGTTGCTTTAAGGTGGAATTTATCCACACTAACCACTCGATTGCGGATTCCGTGGCGCTTGCCATCACCACGCCGCTTGGTACGATCCTGCACACCGGCGACTTCAAGATTGATCTGACGCCGGTTTCGGGTGAGATGATTGATCTGGTCCGCATCGGTGAATTGGGGAAAAAGGGGCTGCTTGCCCTGATGAGCGATTCGACCAATGTGGAGCGTCCGGGTTACACGCCGAGCGAAAAGATCGTGGGCAAGTCGCTGGAGAAATTCATCATGGAAAGCGACCAGCGCATCATCATTGCCACGTTCGCTTCCAACGTGTCCCGCTTGCAGCAGATCTTGGATATTGCCGCCAAGGCGGGGCGCAAGGTTGCGGTGTGCGGCCGCAGTATGGAGAAAATCTCCAAGGTAGCGGGGGAGCTCGGCTACCTGAAAGATTCCGGCAAGGTGATGATTGATATCTCCGAGATCAAGCGGTATGCACGCAGCCAGTTGATCATCGTATCCACTGGTTCACAGGGCGAGACCATGTCCGCGCTGTACCGCATGGCGTACGGCAGCCACAAGCAGGTGGAGGTCAATGCGGGCGACCGTATTTTGATTGCGGCTTCCGCCATCCCCGGCAATGAGAAGTCGATCAACAATATGGTCAACGAGCTGTATAAGCAGGGCGCGGAGGTTATTTATGACCGCTCTGCCGCCATCCATGTATCCGGCCATGCTTGTCAGGAAGATCTGAAGCTGATGCTTGGTCTGTGCAAGCCCAAGTATTTCATTCCGGTGCATGGCGAATACCGTATGCTGATGCAGCACGCCGGTCTGGCGCGTGAAATGGGCGTCAACCCGAAAAATGTGCTGATTACGGAGATCGGTCGTCCGGTGGAGATCAGCGAGAACTCTGCGCGTCTGGGCAATCCTGTTCCCGCAGGACGCCTGTTGGTGGATGGTCTGGGCATTGGCGATGTCGGCACAGCAGTACTGCGTGACCGTAAGCACCTGTCCGAGGACGGCCTGCTGGTTGTCGTAGTCACAGTGGACGCGACTACGGGCGTGGTTATTGCCGGTCCGGATATTGTGTCCCGCGGCTTTGTGTATGTCAAGGAAGCCGAGGCGTTGATGGAAGAACTGCGGAATATTTCGCAGATGGCGCTCGACCGCTGCGCGGTGGAAAACCTGCGCGACTGGAACAGCCTCAAGTCGGCCATCAAGGGCGATGTGAGCGATTATCTGTTCAAGAAGACCAAGCGCAGCCCGATGGTGCTGCCCATCATCATGGAAATCTAAACGAAAAAAACAGCCGCATTTGCGGCTGTTTTTTCATTTTGCGCGTTCTGGCTTTGACGGTAGTCTGTGCATCTGCTATACTGGCCTTATAGAGACAAGGGAGGCGCGGCATATGCAGGCAAAACGGGTATGGGCGATGTATTGGAGCGCGACGGGGACAACCCAACGCGTGGTAACAACGATTGCGGCGCAGGCAGCGCAGACGCTGGGCGTGCCGCTTGCGGAATATAATTTTACGCTGCTGACAGCGCGGCAGGGTGCGCCGGATTTTACGTCGGAGGATTTGGTCATCTTCGGCACGCCGACCTATGCGGGGCGCGTGCCAAATGTGCTGCTCAAATATCTGGCGACTGTGGAGGGACGCGGTGCGGCGGCAGTGCCGGTTGTGACCTTTGGCAACCGCGCGTTTGACGATTCGCTGATCGAACTGCGCGACATCCTTGCAGACCATGGCTTTTTGCCGTTTGCCGCCGCGGCCTTTGTGGGTGAGCATTCGTTTTCCACCACGTTGGCAGCCGGGCGGCCGGATGCGGATGATCTGGCGCAGGCGAGACAGTTTGCGGCGCAGATTGCTGCACGCACAGCAGCAGTGGAGGCGGATGCGCCGCCGGTCGCGGTACCCGGGCGGGCACGGGACGAGCGGACCTATTACCAGCCGCGCGACCGCGCAGGCAATCCGGTGGATATCCGCAAAGTCAAGCCAAAGACCAGCGAGACGTGCGATGGCTGCGGCATTTGCGCGCAGGTTTGTCCGATGGGTTCGATTGACCCGCAGGATGTGCGGGAATTTACCGGCATCTGCATCAAATGTGGGGCGTGCGTGAAGAAATGCCCCAAGGGCGCCAAATACTACGATGACCCGGGTTACTTATACCACAAAACCGAACTCGAGGAAGGGTATCGCCGCCGCGCGGCGGTCAGCCTGTTCCTGTGAGCAGAAAAAAGGCTGACGCAGTTGCGTCAGCCTTTATACATGCCGATTTTTTGCAGGTCGGTAATCAGATCCGGCACGGTCATGCCCGCGATTTCCAGCCGCTGCGCTTCGCCCGGATGTGCCTCGGAAAACGTATCCCAAGCGGTGACAATCGCATTGGTGCGCGGCACCTCAAAGCGGGCAAGCAGCTTTTCTGCGCGGGCGATCTGTGGGCTGTAAATGGACAGTACCTTATATTTCTGCACGAACAGTTCTTCCTCTGTGGCAAGCGAGCCAATGGCGAAGGCTGACAGCCCGTCCTGCAGCAGCAGCTCGCCGTAGCCGTCCAGGATCATGGTCAGCTGCTTTTTGGTCATGTTGTCCAGATACCAGACCGCATCCTGCTCTGCATCCGGATGGATAGCGAGGAACAGCGGTTCGGTCAGCGAGGCATAGTAGGCGTGGATGAAGTCGGACAGCTTTTCAAAGCTCAAATTGCAGGTTATGGTGCTGCCGTCTACGCAGTATTGTTCGCGCAGCTTGTCCGGAAAGGGGACGGTAACCCCTGCGGCGGTTTGAAACATAAAGGGATACTCCTTACATTATATAATATATTGTCGTGTGCTGTCAGAAACGGATGCTGATTTCCCCGCTGGAAAGTGTGCGGGTCTGCCCGGCCGCATCGCGTACAAGCAGGAAGCCGTTGTCATCCAGACCGATGCAGTCGGCCTGATAGGTTTCGGCGGGGCCAATGACCTTGACCGGTTTGCCGATGCAGCACAGGCGGCTGCGGTATTGGTCGAGCAAATCGTCTGCACGATCCTGTTCAAGCAGGGAATAGGCACGCTCAAAATGTGTCAGCACCGCGGCTGCCAGTTCGGCGCGGCGCGGCGTGCGGCCGAACTCGCTCAGCGCGCCCGCAACTGCGCGCACATCCTCCGGCCAGGCGGGATTGGGCCGCAGATTGACGCCGATCCCCACCAGCAGCGAACTGATAGTGCCGCTTTCGCCCTCGATGGTCGCTTCGGTCAGGATGCCGCTGAGCTTGCGGCCTTCATGCAGTACATCGTTGACCCACTTGATCTCGGGCGAGAACCCTGCCGTCTGCGTTACCGCTTCTGCCACGGCCACCGCAGCGGCGATGGTGGCGAGCTGGATGTGGCCGATGGGCAGGGTGGGGTGCAGGAGGATGGTTTGGTAAATGCCGGTGTCCGCAGGGGAGACAAAGGTGCGTCCCAGACGGCCGCGCCCACCGGTCTGCTCCTCTGCCAGCAGGACAAATCCGTGCGGCCGGTCGAGATACCGCTCTTTGACCACGGTATTGGTTGAGGTCAAGGTGGGCAATACCACCATTTCCCGCCCGACAAAGCGGGTATCGAGCAATGCCTGCACGCCGGCCGCGGTCAGGCTGTCATCCTCGGGCGCAAGCCGATAGCCTTCGCCCGGCACGCCGTCGATCGCCATGCCGCTGCTGCGCAATGTGCCGATTGCCTTGTGTACCGCGGCGCGTGACACGCCAAGCTGCTGCGCCAGCTGACCGCCGGACAGCCGTTTGCCACGCGCCTGTTCAAGCGCCTGTAAAACCGCATCTTTGACCGACATATTCTCTTCCTCCTTGCAGGACAATAATACTATTGTAAACGAAAGCGGGAAATAGTACAATAGTTTTGAGAAAAACAACGGATTACTGTGGGGGAACGGGATTGAAAAGCAAAAACGAGATTTTAAATGCGCTGGGGCGGACAGGGGAGGAACGGCTGCTGCTGGCCGGATTGCTGGACAAGGAGCAGACCTGCGCCTCCCGTGGGTATCTGACGCATACCAAATTCCTCAGCATGAGCGAGAGGGCGCTGTGCTCGGATGCGGTGCGGTTGTGTGGCGCAACGGGACATGCGCTGTTTTGGGGCGGATATGAGGATGCGGAGCGCGGGATTTACCTGTTTTACCCGGATTATCTGGATGAAGAGAGCGCAAAGCAGGCAGCGCCGCTGGCGTTGCTGCGTGCCCACAAACGGAAAGAGGATGCGCTGACCCATCGGGATTATCTGGGGGCGCTGATGGGATTGCAGATCGACCGTTCGGTAGTCGGTGACATTCTGGTGCATGAGGAAGGCGCTGATATCCTTGTGCTGGAAGAAATGGCGGATTTTATCCTGCTGCATTTTGCCAAAGCAGGGCGCAAGCAGTTGTCGCTGACGCGCGAGCCGATGGATCAGCTGCGGGTTGCGCCGGTAGAAGAAAAACAGGGAAGCGGTTCGGTGGCTTCGCCGCGGCTGGACAGCGTCGCGGCGCTGGTCTTTGGCCTGTCGCGCAAATCGGCACAGGAACGCATTGAAAAAGGGTTGGTATTTGTCAACAACACCCCATGCCTGAAACCGGAGCGGCAGATCGACGAGGGGGATAAGCTGACCGTGCGTGGGGTTGGCCGCGCGCGGATTGTCGCATTCGGCGGGATGAGCCGAAAGGGAAGGCTTTTTGTGGAATTTGTGAAAAACGCATGAAAAGAATGGTAGTTGCCAATTCGGTTTGTGTATGCTATACTATATATAGCATCAATAAGGGGTGTTAGGATATGAAAAAACGGTTGTTGTCTGCCCTGTTATGCATGGCGATGTTTGTGATGGTGCTCCCGTGTGCTTTGGCGTCGGACCTGGACGGGCACTGGGCGAAAACTTACATCGAATATCTTGATCGGGAAGGCGTGATCAATCCGAGCGCAACAACCGGTTTGTATGAGCCGAACCGTGACATGACACGTGCGGAATTCATGCGATACATCAACCGCGCATTCCACTTTACGGAAAAGGTGTCGATCTCCTACGCGGACGTGCCGACCAATGCGTGGTATTATGAAACGATTCAGATTGCGAAAAAATATGGGTATATCAACGGCGTTGGCGATAACCGGATGGATCCGGAAGGCAAGGTGACGCGGGAGCAGGCGGCCGTGATCATTGGCCGCTTGTTCAAGGCGGATCCCGGGAATATTTCCCCTTCCGACCTGCCGTTTACCGATCGGGCGCAAATGGCCGGATGGAGCGCGGGCTACATCAAGGCGGTGGCGGATAAAGGCTTCTTGGCTGGCTATACGGATGGCTCTTTCCAACCGGATCGCGTGGTGACGCGCGGCGAAGTGGCAAAAATCCTGTACTATTATTTGGGTACTTCCTTGTCCGTGGCAGGGAAAGCGTATACGGGAGCAGACCTGAAAACGGATACCACCAATGTGACGATTTCAGAGAGCTGCACGCTGTCGGACGCTACCATTGAGGGCGACTTGTACATCACGGAAGGCTTGGGCTCAAAAGCGGTTACTTTGACCAATGTGACGGTCAAGGGTTCTATCATCGTGTCCGGCGGCACGGTTACAATGATGAATACGTCGAGCGATCATATGATCGTTTCGTCACCGATGGGGCGCCTGCTGCAGGTTACTGCAACGGGCGCTACGCGCATCGGGAAGTCCGAGATCCAGTCGGCGGCAACGCTCTATGAAAACGCCTTGACCCCGGCGGACAGCGATGGCTTTTCGGACGTGGTGGTCAATGGCAGCAATCGGGTTTCGCTGACACTGGATGCAGCGATTGATAATCTGACGCTTGCCGGAGAAGCGACGGTCAGTACGACCGCAGGTGCGCAGATCTACGTGCTGACGGTGCAGCAAGCGGCTTCGATCACCGGATATGGTGCGATATATCAGGCGGATATCCAATCCAAGGGTGTGACCTTTGCAAGCAGCGTGAACGTATCCGGTTATACATTGGCAGGGGGTGTTTCCGCCACGATTGGTGGGAAAACCGTAACCAAATCCAGCGTTGCTGGTGTTGTGCCGCAGAAAATTGCGCTGGATTTGGCGAATCCTTCGGCCATTGGCAAGCGTGTTATGGTAAATGTGCCGGTGGGGGTGTCCGTGCTAAACGTTTCCAGCGGAGGAAAAAACCTGTCTTCCACTTCGGATTATACGAAAACCGCGTTTGGCATCACCATTTCGGCGGAGTATCTCACCTCGCTGCCGGTGGGCGAGTATACATTGTCGCTGGCGCTGTCCAATGGACGGCGGGAGAGCATCGCCCTTTCGGTTTCCAATTCCGAGCAGGCGACACAGGTGCAGACGGTTTCGTTTGATCGCTATTATCGATCTTCCGGTTTCCGGGATGTCAGCATCAAGCTGGATGGTGTCTTGTCGGAGGGTGATGTGCACAGCGTGGTTTTGGGCATGTCCGAGATTGACTATGATTTCGACAATACCACGCGTTCTTTGGTGCTGCGTCGCGGTGTTTTGGCGCAGATGCGGGCCGGTACTTATACCGTGTCGGCAGATCTGAAAAACGGCGGCGTGAGAACGTTCAATTTAACCGTGATGGATTCAACCCCTGCCGGGATGCAGGTGAATGTCGCGGAATATGATGTGGATGCGCCGGTGGAAGCGTACCTCAAACTGCCGCTGAGCAGTTTGTCGCTGCGCAGCGTGGTGGCGCCGAAAGATGGTGTGCCGGTGGAATTGCAGGCCGGGACGGAGTACACGACTTCGGCGGATGGGTTGACGCTGACCCAGGCGGCGCTGGAGAAATTCCGGCAGGCAGGCACGTTGGTAGAGTTTACCGTGACCATGAGCGATGATTCGGTGTATACCTTGGTGATCGATTATATTTAATGTTGGAACACATGAAAAAGGCGGCGCCCGCGGGCGCCGCCTTTTTCATGTGTTCCAACATTAAATATAATCGATCACCAAGGTATACA
>CALWEB010000150.1 GCA_944376955.1 uncultured Agathobaculum sp.
GCAATCCACTTTCCTTTAACAAATTTGCAGCGATCGAGAGCTATACCGACCGAGAAACCGGCAAAATCATCGCGACGCTGTATTATCCCGACGCAACCGAGGAGGAAGTCGCCAAGATCGCAGGCGTGTCCTTCTGGCAGCCGGACGATGATCTGGTATTGCTCGAAGATCAGGCGGTCACAATCGACCTGCCCTAACGTGCAAAAGCCACCCACATGGGTGGCTTTTTGCCGCATTCCCCGGCACAAAATGCAAAAAGGCAGCCGACATTGAGTCGGCTGCCTTTTGTTATGCCACGGACTGGAACGCGCTGGGGGCTTCCTCCCCCTGCTGCTGGTACAGCTGCGCAGCTTTCTCCGCTCGGGTGGTGGTGCGGGTGGTTCCGCCGGAGACATAAACCCTGCCGCACTCCGGGCAGATCGCGGTGTGGATCGTGACCGACTGGCTGACGACATCCCGTCCATCCCGCTGCGCCTTGGACTGCTCCCGGCTCACATGCTCCTGCTCATGTCCACGCACGGCAGAAGCTGCCGCCTCAGGGGCAATATTGGTGGGCGTTTTGAACGAAACACCGGGGTCATTCGAGCCATCTTGATATTTGCGCTCCTTGCAGGTCTGGCACTCGCCTTCCTCCATGACCTCCTGCGCAGACTTGGTTTCCGACGCCGCCTGCCCATCCTGACCCGCGTATTGGATCCGCCCCCGGACAGCCCACTCGACCGGATCTACGCCCTGCTGCTGGAACGGAAGCTGCGGCAGCTCCTGCTCCGGCACAGTCTGAGCGGTTTCCCTCTGTACCGAGGCTACTGCCGGCACAGGGGAGACTGCCGTGGTCTGGGCGGGCTGAACCGCGCCGACCGGCTCCATACTGCGCGCACCAGCTATCCGATCCAGATATGCAGACGAATACGCCCGGGTGCTGCCACTTCCGATCGCTTGCAAACCAAACATGTTTCTCACCCTTTCCGTGCATCATACATTTTGTTTGTATTATCAGTTTACCCTATTTTCCCGCAATTCTCAAGCGTAATCTTGCACAGAAAGGGAATTTGATTGCCTGCACTGCTTTGCACAGGTACGCACCTATCACGCCTTGCCAAAGCGGAACCAAAACCGCGGCCCGGTGGGTGTGTTCTCTGCGCCATAAGCGTAGCCGTGCAGGTCGAATACCGTTTTGGCGATGGACAACCCCAGTCCGTCTCCTTTGGCCGTGCGCGCCGGGTCGGCCTGATAATACGGCTCCCACAGGTGGGGCAGCGCCGCGTCCGGAATGGGCTCACCTGTATTGATGACCGCGCACACGCCGTTTTCGATGCGCACCGTGATGCTGCCGTCCGGCGGGGTGTGCTGCACCGCGTTTTCAAGGATGGCGTCGATGGCACGGGCGAGCAGCGCGCGGTCGGCCTCCGCTTCCTCCGAACCGTCCACCATGACCGACGTGCGCAGCCCGCTGTCCGGCGGGACGGCCGCATCCAGCCGCTCGCGTGCAAGGGCGGAGAGCGATACCTTCCCGCGCCGCAGGGCTTTCGCGCCCGCCTCCAGCCGGGACAGCTCGAGCATCCGCCGCACGCTGCCATCCATGCGCTGCGCCTGCTGCTGGATGACGTCCAGATAGTGCGCACGCTTGTCCTGCGCCATGTCACCGGATAGCAGCTCGGCGGTCGCGGAGAGGACGGCGAGCGGCGTTTTCAGCTCGTGCGCAAGCGCGGCGGTCGTATCGCGGCGTGCCTGCTCGACCCGCGCCTGCTTGCGCCACACGCGCAGCAGAGCGAAGGCGAGAATGGCGGACATGGCCAGCATCGCCAGCAGCCCTATCCCATACGCAGGCATCAGTTCTTCCATCGCTTCACGCAGCGGATAGTACGACCAGAGGTAAATCATATATTTCCCTTCCTGTGGTCTATCAAAATAATTATCACCCAAGTACCATCCGACTTCTATATAGTAATGAAAAATACTGTTATCCTCTCCCAAACCGCCAATCAGGAAATCTTTGTTCTTTAATCCGTCCGCAAGCTTCAGCATCCGGTCATACATCTGCTTCCATTCGCCGTTGTCCCGTACTTTGACGTAGCCGCTTACACCATCCTTCAGCTCAAACCCTGGCAACGAAAAATTACCGGCGGCACCGTAAAACGGCACCTCCTTTGTGAACGGCAGATACCACAACTCACTTGTGTCAATATCCGGCTGCCGCTGCATGAGTAACGTCTCTTTCTCGCTGTCATGATACGAAATACCACCATCCTCCAGTATCTCGTATGTTCGAGCGGTATAAGTAATCCGATCGGGAATCAACAATTCCCCATCCTGCCAGCCATTGATATGCAAGATATAGCTAACCGTCCCCGTTTCTATCGGATGGCTGCTTGCTTGCGCCAGCTCCACCAAACGATACTGTTCTTCATCCGTCAGCCATCGGCCTACATCCATATAAAGGCTTAATGCGTTGAGATAATTGCCTGACGATGCTATCAAACTGCCGTTTTCATCAAAGACGCCGACCATCGCCAAGGGATCCGCAACCATGTTACAGATATAGTACCAGTTTCCCGGCAAAAACGCCTCCTGTATTTCCCGCACCGCTTCCAATCGCAGTTCGTCTCGGCTCCCCCCGCTCATCCGTGCAGCATTAAGCTTTTCATTCGCCACAAAATAGGTAAACAGCCCCATCACCGCCAGATAGAACGCCAGAAACCCTGCGCCCACGCGCCAGAAGAAACTCCAAAAATTCCTATGCCTGCTTTTCATCTCCATCCACCTCCAATTTGTAGCCCTGCTTGACCACGGTCTTGATGCAGCCCGCGTGCGTGCCCAGCGCTTTTCGCAGCTTTTTAATATGGCTGTCCACGACGCGGTCGGTGCCGTCAAAATCCCAGCCCCACGCGAGATTGAGAAGCTCGTCGCGCGTCAGCACGCGGTTTTTGCGCTCCATCAGCGCCCGCAGTAGCGCAAATTCCTTGGGCGGCAGTGCAATCTGCTGTCCACCCGCTGTTACCGTGCCGCGCATGGGATCAAGTACGAGCGTCCCCGCCGTCAGCACATCACCCCCAGTCAACCCCTTGGCGCGGCGCAACAGCGCCTGTACCTTGGCGTACAGCACCGCAAGTGAAAACGGTTTGACAACGTAATCGTCCGCGCCCAGCCCATAGCCGTGCAGCTTGTCCTGCTCATCCTCTCGCGCCGTGACGAACAGAATGGGCACGTCGCCCCGCTGCCGCGCTGCACGGCACAGCGCAAAACCGTCCGTGCCTGGCAGCATCACGTCAAGTAGCAGCAGGTCGAATGGTCGCTGCTCGATCATGGCCAGCGCGGTATCACCGTCCGGCGCTGTCTCCACCGTCATTGCACCACCGCTCTTTTCAGTAAAATAGTCCGCAACCACCTCGCGCATGGCCGGCTCGTCCTCGGCCAGCAAAATCGTGTACTGCATCCGGCATCCCCCCTTGTGCTTTCAGTATAGCACGCGCATTTGCCCTTTTGATGACGCACATCCCCCTTTTCAAAACTTTCCCAAAAGACTGATAAATTTCTTTTGCAAAAAATAAAAAAAGCTGTTGACAAAATCCGCAATCGTTGGTATACTATTTAAGCGTCAGAAAAACCCGCGGGTGTAGTTCAATGGTAGAATGTCAGCCTTCCAAGCTGAACACGTGGGTTCGATTCCCATCACC
>CALWEB010000151.1 GCA_944376955.1 uncultured Agathobaculum sp.
TTGCGTTCCGTATTTTCAAAAAGCTGATCGAAGAGAAATACGGCAAGGAAGGCGCCAAGGAGCGCATCTTCGCCACGACCGATAAGGCGCGCGGTGCGCTCAAGAAGCTCGCGGATGACGAGGGCTATGAGACCTTTGTCGTGCCGGACGATGTCGGCGGCCGTTTCTCCGTGCTGACGGCGGTCGGCCTGCTGCCGATGGCGGCGGCCGGTTTGGATATCGACGCGGCAATGGCCGGTGCGGCCGAGGCACGCAAGGCGTTTGCAGAGGGCACCGACCACGATTGTGCCAAGTATGCTGCGCTGCGCAACATTTTGCACCAGAAGGGCAAGGCGATGGAAATCCTCGTCAACTATGAGCCGTCGCTCGTTATGCTGGGCGAGTGGTTCAAGCAGCTGTTTGACGAATCCGAGGGTAAGGATCACAAGGGTCTGTTTGCCACTTCCGCCAACTTCTCGACCGACCTGCACTCGATCGGCCAGTTCATTCAGGATGGCTCCCGCAACATGTTCGAGACGGTCGTCTGGGTCAAGCAGCCGCGCTCGGAGAGCTATATCGAGGAAACTGCCGAGGATATCGACGGCCTGAATTATCTGGCGGGCAAGAGCGTGCAGTTTGTCAACTCCAAGGCATATCAGGGCACACTGATGGCGCACATGGATGGCGGCACGCCCAACATCATCATCGAGATTGACCAGGCGGACGCTTGGCACTTCGGCTACCTGGTTTACTTCTTTGAGAAGGCTTGCGGTATTTCGGGCTACCTGCTTGGCGTCAACCCGTTCAACCAGCCGGGCGTGGAGGCGTACAAGAAGAACATGTTCGCTCTGCTTGGCAAGCCGGGCTTTGAGGAGCGCCGCAAGGAGCTGGAAGCGCGCCTGTAAGCAGATTATATCATACTATAAAAAGCGGTCGCATTACGCGGCCGCTTTTGCGTTGCTGCGCTTCCCCTTGGCCGCAAAGTATGGTATACTGCTGGTACAACGGACTGGACTGGTTCCACAGGGAGAAGGGAAAACGGCAATGGCGGAGAAAAAAACGGGTATGGCGCGCTTTCAAACATGGTTTTTGTATTTCTGGATGTATGCGGCTCTGGGCTGGGTATATGAAGTATTGCTCGAGGTTGTGGTATACCGCTGGGGCTTTTCCAACCGTGGCTTTTTGTTTGGGCCGTATCTGCCGGTGTATGGCTTTGGCGCGCTGCTGATTCTGGCCTGCCTGCGGCCACTGTCGCGCAAGCCGCTGCACGTTGGAAAGGTCAATGTCATGCCGGTCATTGTGTTTGTTGCGGTGGTCGCGTTGACAACGGTGGTGGAGCTGATCACCAGCTATCTGCTGGAGTGGACGACCGGTGGCTGGCTGTGGGACTACACGCGGTACAGCATCCAGTGGCAGGGGCGCATCTGCCTGTCTGCAAGTTTGCGCTTTGGCATTGGTGGCATGGTGATCCTATATGGTTTGCAGCCGCTGCTTGAAAAGGGCATGGTGCGGCTGGGGGAGAAGCGGCGGCAAGTCGTGTTTGCAGTGCTGTTTGTGTTGTTTGTACTGGACTGTGTGAGCCGCGCGCTGCGTTGAGAAATCGAGAGGGGAGAAACAGATGAAAAAGATTTATCTTGCGGGGTTTGATGTATTTGCGCCGGACGCGAAACAGCGCGGCACAAAAATGAAGATGATGTGCGCGGAAAAGGGGTTTGCCGGCCTGTATCCGTTTGACAATGAGGCGGATACAGCATCCGAAATCTTTACGGGCAACTGTGGGCTGATCGACAGCGCGGACATTGTGATTGCCAACCTCAATCCCTTCCGTGGGGCGGAGCCGGACAGCGGCACTTGCTTTGAGGTAGGTTATGCGGTGGCCAAGGGCAAAACCGTATACGGTTATGTGTCCGATGTGCGCAGCCTGCGGGAAAAATTGGGCGAGCGGGACGAAAACGGCTTTTCGGTCGAGGATTTCGGACTGCCGCTCAATCTGATGCTTGCGTGCAGCGTCCGCATGGTAGAAGGTGACTTTGCCGCAGCGCTTGCAGTTTGCCGCGCCGAACAGGGATAAAATCAGGTAAAACTGGCAGAATAAGTTCCGGTGATTTGTGATGAAAGGACAAACAGCGGGACTTTTTTTGTTGGGAGCGGGCGGCTATTCGCTCATTGAACTGCTCTGGCGCGGGCGGACGCACTGGACCATGGCGCTGACTGGCGGTGCGGTGCTGGTCGGGCTGCACCGGCTGCGCGGTTATGTACGCGAGGAAAAGCCGCTTGCGCGCTGCCTGTGCGGTGCGGCGTGCATCACAACGGCGGAATATGTGGTCGGCTGCACGGTCAACCGTGCCTACCATATGAATGTGTGGGACTATTCGCAGGAGCGCGGCAATATCCAAGGGCAGATCTGCCCAAAATATGCGGCGCTTTGGACCATTTTGGCCGCGCCGGTCATGCTGCCCAAATAATGCTTGCCAAGCGGGTGAGGTAGGCGTATAATATCCGTGGCAATACGCCGGAAAGGGAGAAACGCCATGCTGATCGCAGTCAACGCAGGGAACAGCCACGTTTTGCTGGGTGGTTATGAGGAAGACGCGCAGGTTTTTGCCGCTTCCATCGCGACCGAGACCAAGCAAACCGGGGATGACTATGCCTGCAAGCTGCGGCAGGTCTTGGATCTGTATGGGGTGTCATCCGGCCGCATTCGGGGCGCGGTACTCAGCTCGGTCGTGCCGGGCATGGTATCCGTGCTGGAAGATGCGCTGCGCCTGTTGGGTGTGACCGACGTGATTGAGGTGTCCAGCGGGGTGAAAACCGGTCTGAACATCCGCTCGGAGCAGCCGCGGCAGGTCGGCTCAGACCGCGTAGCAGCCGCTGTGGCCGCGCGTGCCAAGGGCAAACTGCCCTGTGTGGTCGTGTGCCTGGGGACGGCAACCACCTTCACGGTACTCGATGCAGCAGGCGCGTTGGTCGGCTCCGCGATCACCGCAGGCGTGCGGCTAAGCGTGGAAGCTCTGCGTGCGCAGGCGGCACAGCTGCCTTCGGTGGCCTTGGAGGCCAAGAACGAAGGGGTGTTGGCACGCAACACGGTCGATGCGATGCGCGTAGGTGCAGTCTATGGTGCAGCGGCAATGGTGGACGGCATGGTGAAACGCTTTGCCGATGCACTCGGGCAGACGCCGTATGTGGTCATCACGGGCGACAGTGCGCCGCTGGTGCTGCCTTATCTGCACGTGCGGTGCGAGTTTGACAAAAACCTGTTGCTGGACGGGCTGCACCTGATCTGGAAGCGTAACCGGTCCTGAGGCGTATTGGCAAAAATAGGCCCTGTACCCGACAAAAAGGGCGGGACGGGAGCAGGAGGAAAACAGAATATGAATCAGAAAAAAACCGATGTAAAGCTGCTGGCGCAGATGGCGCTGCTGGTGGCGCTCGAACTGGTGCTGGCGTTCACGCCGTTGGGCTACATACCGCTCGGCTTTATGAACGCGACGACCATGCACATCCCGGTCATTCTGGGCGCGTGTCTGCTGGGCCCCAAGATGGGCGGTGTGCTGGGCGCGGTGTTTGGCGTGACGAGTGTCGTCCGTGCGACGATTACCCCGAACCTGACCTCGTTTGTGTTCACCCCGTTTTACAGCTTCAGCCCGGAGTTTTCCGGCAACTGGACCAGCCTGATTGTGGCGATTGTGCCGCGTGTGCTGATCGGCGTGATTGCAGGTCTGGTGTTCCAGCTTATCATGCGCGTTTCGCGTGACAAGCAGGCGATTGCCCTTCCGGTGGCGGGATTCATCGGCTCGATGGTCAACACGATTGGCGTGATGGGCCTGATTTATCTGCTGTTTGGCGAACAGTATGCGGCGGCGGGCGGCCAGAGCTTTGACCTGCTGCTCAAGGTGATTATGGGCGTTGTGTGCATCAACGGTGTGCCGGAGGCGCTGATCGCTGCGGTACTGACGCTTGCAGTTGGCAAGGTGCTGATTGGCATTTTCGGCCGCCGCGGGGCGAAAAACGTGCAGCAGGGAATAGGCTGACGGAAAATCAGATAAATGAAAAAAGCTGCATTCCTTGCAGCTTTTTTTCTCAGGAGGATGGTTATGCAGCAGATTGATTTTATGCAGGTCGGCGGGTTTCAGGTCGGTCAGGCGCAGGACGAGGTCGCAGGTACGGGCGTGACGGTGCTGCTGTTTGATGCGTGCGCACCCACGGGTGTGGATATTCGCGGCGGTGGTCCGGCCAGCCGTGAAACGCCGCTGCTCGCGCCGGTGGCGGATGCAACGGGGCTGCACGCACTGGTGCTTTCGGGCGGGTCGGCCTTTGGACTGGATGCCGCGGGCGGCGTCATGCGCTTTTTGGAGGAGCGCGGCATCGGCTTTGAC
>CALWEB010000152.1 GCA_944376955.1 uncultured Agathobaculum sp.
CTCTCCAAAGCAAACCCAAATACCTCCTGTGGCTGCGCAGACCTGAAACCAAGGCAGGCTGACGCTCCAGTTTACCCATTTTTGCCGGGTTTTAACGGTTCCCGGCCTGTGTATGTTTGAAATTATACCACGCCGTCTGGAAATTGTCACCTCTTTCTTTGTCCTCAGCTGCCGCCCCATTCGCCTGTCGGCTGTGCAAACTATTCATCTATTCAATTTTCGTCAAGTTTTTAACAGCGCGTTAACGATTTTTCTGTTATAATATAGTTGGATATGATTGGGCTTTTATCCGATGCCCGTTTTTGGGAGGACGGTCTCATGCGGCAAAATCAAAACAAAGTTCCGCTTTTCCCCTTTTCGTGGCGGGACTTTTTCATCTTTATCGGTATTTTAGCCTGTGCGGTTGAACTCTGTATCCTGCTGCGCATGGCCGACAGCAGCGACGGTTTTGCCTCCCCTGTATTCGTGCTTGCGGTCCTGCTGATTTCCCGCTTTACCAACGGCTACCTGTTTGGCACGATCGCCGCAATCCTCAGCGTCATCGGCATCAATTATATTTTCACCTATCCCTATTGGGAATTTAACTTTACGCTCTCCGGCTACCCACTCACCTTCCTGACCATGCTCGGCGTATCGCTGATCACCTGCACAATGACGACAAAAATTAAACAGCAGGACCGGCTGCGGGCAGAGGGTGAAAAGGAAAAAATGCGGGCAAACCTACTGCGCTCGGTCTCGCATGATATCCGCACGCCGCTGACCTCCATCGTCGGCGCCACCTCCACACTGTTGGAGACCGACGGGCTTTCCCCGGAAGAACAGCGCGCCCTGCTGGAAGATGCACGCGATGAGGCGCAATGGCTGATCCGGGTGGTAGAAAACCTGCTTTCCATCACCCGGATGGGCGATACCCGCGCACATCTAGCCACAAACCCGGAGGCCGCAGAGGAAATTCTCGGGGAAGCCGCCCGCAAGTTCCGCAAACGCTTTCCGGACATCATGGTTACGGTATCCGCACCGGACGAACTTCTATTCGTGCCGATGGATGCAATCCTGATCGAGCAAGTGCTTTCCAACCTGTTGGAAAACGCTGCAACGCACGGGCAAACCGTCACGCAAATCCAGCTTTCCGTCCGGCAGGATGGCGCCTACGCCTGCTTTTCCGTGCAGGATAATGGATGCGGCATCCCTACGAAAGAATTGCCGCGCCTGTTTGACGGCACACTCAAGCGCAGCGAAACCCCGTCCGGTGACGGCAAACGCAACATGGGTCTTGGGCTTTCCGTCTGCATGGCAATCGTCCGGGCGCACGGCGGCACTATGGAAGCCAAAAACCTGACCCGCGGTGCAGAATTTACATTCCGGCTGCCGCTTTCTGAAAAGGAGTCTCAATCATTATGAACATTCGTGAAAAAATCCTGATTGTCGAGGATGAAAAAAGCATTGCGCACTTTATCTCCACCATCCTTACCTCCAACGGATATGAAACCCTCCAGACACGCACCGGCGCCGAGGCCATGACCATGATCTCCTCCCACTGTCCTGACCTGGTGATCCTCGATCTCGGCCTGCCGGATATGGACGGCATGGAAGTGCTGCGCAGCCTGCGCAGTTGGTCGAGCCTGCCGGTCGTTGTGGTTTCTGCGCGCTCGCATGAGCATGACAAGGTTGCGGCGCTCGACCTCGGCGCGGACGACTATCTGACCAAGCCCTTTGGCACTGCGGAACTGCTCGCCCGTGTGCGTACCGCCATCCGGCATACCCGCACCACCTCTGCCAACGGCGAGATTGCCCAGCGCGGCACCTATACGGTGGGTGAGCTGACCATCGACTACAACAAGCATCAAGTCCTGGTGCGCGGCGAAAACGTCCACCTGACCCTGAGCGAATTCCGTATCGTGGCGCTGCTGGGCAAGTATGCAGGCAAAGTGCTAACCTATGATTATATCATCAAAGAGTTATGGGGGCCGCGCGCCGGCGGAGATAACCAGATCCTGCGTGTCAACATGGCCAACATCCGCCGCAAAATCGAAAAAAATCCCGCCGAACCGGAATACCTGTTCACCGAAGTGGGGGTGGGTTACCGGCTGGCGGAAAATGAATAAGCCACAAATACAAACAGAAAAGGCGAACCCGGTATGGGTTCGCCTTTTTGCCGATAGCATAGGAAATCAGATGCCCAGTTCCTTCTTGAGCGCTGCAATCATCTCCTGATATTCCGCATCCGTCAGATGGACAGGATCGGGATTGGTAATGACAAAGTTGCCGCCAAACTCAAAACCGCCCTCATACTTGGGGACGATGTGGAAATGCAGGTGCGGATTGGTGTCGCCAAACGAACCAAGGTTCAGCTTGGTGCAGCCCCACAGCTTCTTAATCGCCTTGGACGCTTCCGCCAGATCGGACATAAAGTCGTTGCGCTCCTGTTCGTCGCACTCGTACAGTTCCTTCTTGTGGCTGCCCAGCGCCAGCACACAACGGCCCTTGTGCGCCTGATCCTTGAACAGGTACAGCGTACCCGCCTTCATATTGCCAACCTTGAGCATGATTGCCTCGCGGGCTTCGCTATGCTCATCACAGTAAAAACATCCCATTGCTAACCTCTCCTTTGCAGATTACTATATCTTTATTATACTGCCTGTCCCCTATCATTTCCAGTGTTTTTTATGGACAGACCGCATATAAATTGGTGTCCCATGCCGGTACATACGGATGATGCCGCAGGTACAGCCGGTAGTCCGGGCAAAGCGCATGGATCTTCAGCGGCAGCTCAAAGAAATCTTCGCTCCTGTGGTAGGCAGCGATATTGAGTTTGGGCCGGTGCCGGCAGATCGTCTGCGCTGCGCCCGCAATCGCCTCGCGCTCTGCACCCTCCACATCCATTTTCAGATATGTGCAGGGCGCACCGTCCAGCACGCTGTCCAGCGCGCGCATCTGGGTCTCCTTCCCCTGCTTTGCCACCCGGGACTGCCGCCCCGCCTGATCAGAAAAACACAGCACCGTATCGCAAGACCAAGCACCCGCCTGTTCGCACCGGACGCTGCCGGACAGTCCCTCGGCGTAAGCCGTCAGCTTTCGGAAGCTGCGCCGGTCGGGTTCGAGTGCGGTCACCGACGCAAACGCACCGTCTGTATAGTGCAGCAGCTCGCGGATGGTGTCGCCCGTATACGCGCCCAGATCGGCAAAATGCTCTTCGTGTGTGGGCCGCAGGATCGTGTGAAACACCTCGTCCTTGCCGGTTTCGCTTGCGCGCAAATAGCATAGACGTCCGGATAATTTAAACCGCACCGTGTCGAGGAACACGCGCTGCGACTGCGCATCCGCAAGCAAGTCAAATGCTGCCTGCATCTGTGCCTGATGTGCCCGCACAAACGTTTGGTCAAAGACCGTCCCTGGCACCACCGGCACATCGGGTGCAACTACCGTATAACGCGCGTCAAGTGCGTACATTTTCTCCAGCACCTCCGGCCGCTGGCTGGCAAAGGCGATGACAATGACCAAATCCTCCCCAAACTGCGCGCGCGCCTCGTCCAACCGCAGCACGCGAAAGCCGTGAAAGCTGTGCCCGCGTACAAATTCATCACTGGCAAACACGCCCGATGCGCCAATGCCGCACGCATCAAACTGCGCCAGAATTTTATCCGCACCATCCCCCATGCCATACAGCAGGATGGGGCGGGTTTCCACACGCAATTCGTCCCAAACGGACCGCTCCAGAGACAAAAAATCCATCTGTTTCCTCCCCTTTTCCGTGCCTTCCATTATACTGTGTGCGCAGATTTCTGTAAAGCTGAAAAAACTTTTTCAGGGCGCGATTTTCTGATTGCGGTTTACCCCGCAGTACAGTATAATTTGAATAGAAGACAAATGTAAAGGGGGCGCGGCCATGTCAAAATCCAACGGTATTCTGGCGATGGACCCAAGCAAATACCGTGAGATCGACGGTGTGGTTTTCGATCTGGACAGCTACGCCAAGCACTGCGCACCCTTGGAGCAAAGCCCACCCGCAGCAGAGGCGTCCGCACCCGCCGCGCCCATTCCTGCACCGGAAGGCATTCTGGCAATGGACCCGGAACACTATCGCGCGCTGGACGGTGTCGCCATGGACGAGGACAGCTTCGAGCGCCACAGCCATCCCCCCGCAGACGAAACACCCGCAGCGGCGGACCCTTTTACAGAACAAGACGCGCCCACAGGCGTGTTTGCGGTCGATCCGTTTCCGAACGGCTGGTATCCTGCCGAGGACGGCAGGCCCCCTGTGCCAATCATGGGCGGCGCGCTGCCGCCGGTGGAAATTCTGGAAAACGGCACGCATGTAGTCACAGTCATCCGCACCGTCTTTCTGCACACCGGTTCAGGCTCGGGTTCGGGTTCGTATGTGACCTCCTACACCACCTCCTACCGCACCAGCTATCTTTCTTCCGGTTCCGGCTCATATGTGTTCGGCTCATGCACTTATCTGGTCGGCGGCTACGGATTGGAGCTGATCTGATGCTGCGCGCGTTTCATTCCAACTGGACACGCCCGTTTTTCGCACGTTCGCCCGACCGCCCCTATGCGGTCGAACCGTTTGAGCTGCTGACCACCGCACTGTCTGCGCTGGCATGGCGGAGGGAAAACGGCCCCATCCGTATGATTTGTGATACCAAGGCCCAGCGGTACTACGATTCGCTCGGCCTTACTTTTTTGTGGGACGAAGGCGTGCATCCCCTGCTTGATGCCGTGCCGGAGGACGTTAACCCGATGGCCTTCTGGGCTGCCGGCAAACTGTATGCGCTTGCCGCCATGCCCTCCCCCTGCGTGATGATCGACACCGACTTCATCTGCTGGAAACCGCTTGCGCCGCTGTTAAAAAATCTGGATGCCGCTGCCATCCACCGCGAGGACATCATGCCTGACATTTATCCGGACGCACGCGCATTTGCACAGACGCATGGCTTTGACTTTTCGGCGTTTGATTGGACGGTGCAGCCGTTCAACACGGCGCTGTGCTATCTCGCGGACGATGATTTCCGGCACTATTACACGGACACCGCCATCCGTTTCATCCGCTGTTCCCCGAAAGCAGACGACGTGCTGACTTACATGGTCTTTGCCGAACAGCGGCTGCTTGCGATGTGCGCTGCACGCAAACGCATCCGCGCCGCTGCCCTGTCTGATCTGGAAACACTGTTCACCGGCACACAGCACGGATTTTTTACACACATCTGGGGCTTTAAGCAGCAGATGCGGGATGAGCCAGCACTTTACGAAGACTTCTGCCGCCGCTGCGCCGCGCGCCTGCGGCGTGACTTTCCTGATGCAGTCGCGCGCATTGCCGCCGTGCCCACGCTTGCCTCCTATTTTACTGACTAATAGCGAAAACTGCCTGCACCACATGAAGTGCCCCCAAAAAGTTAGACAAATAATGCTGACGGAAATTGTTCAAGCAACCGAAAGGGCTAGCTGTCTGTGAATTGCAGGCGGCAAGCCTTTAAGCTTCGCCTTTATCCTGTGGTT
>CALWEB010000153.1 GCA_944376955.1 uncultured Agathobaculum sp.
CCAAGGACGGCGCCCGTTCCGAGAAGCCGCTGTGGTTCTTCCTCGAGCGCTACAACCAGGCGTTCATCGATCAGGTTATCGCATTTGTTGATGCAATCAACAACGACAAGCCGGTTCCGGTTGGCGCGGTTGATGGCCTGCGTCCGGTTCTGATGGCCAAGGCTGCAACCGAATCCTGCCGCAACGGCGGCGTTTATGTAAAGGTTGAGGAGTAATCCTTTCCCCCTTTTCGCTCACATGACCGAACATACAAAAGTCCCTCAGGCGCTGCCTGAGGGACTTTTTCTTTGCTCCGCCGCCCCCCGCGCCGCAAGGCGCGCATAGAACAGAAAAGAACCGCCAAAAAAGGCGGTTCTTTTCATCAAACGCCCAGCTTTGCCGGGCGTTTTGATACAAGGAAGAGAAAAATTTTCGCTTGTCGGAACTTTTTCTCGCTTTGGACGCATCCGCGGCTCTGCCGCGGTGCGTCCCTCTCGTTTGAAGCTGTACGCTTCAAACGACTTTAGTTAAAATATACGAGTTCTTCCTCCGGCTTCTCCGCCGGGATGACTTCGCTTGCGTGCAGCACCGGGCCTTCGCCGCGGTACTGCGGCAACGTTTCGACCGTGATCGACGCGGTCACACGCACCCAGTCGCGCTGCTTGAGATCCTTTGCGCCCGGCCAGCGGCACAAAAAGCCCAGAAAGCTGATATCCTCCGCGCAGCACACCATGCCGAACCGCCCCGGTACAAAAGACCCAGCCGGCACATTGTTGCCGACGTAAACCTGCGCGAGGAAGCGCACGGTCTTGCCATCGTACTTGCCCGGATCGCCCATCGCGTCGATATACCACAGGCCGTAGTCCGCGGGCGCGATGTCGATCACGTCCGCATCCACATCGAACGGCAGCGGCATGTTACGCGCATAATCCTCCGAATTGCCGTCCACATCGTCCAGATAGATGGTCGCGCGCGGGTTCATCGCGCGGATGTTCTTCTTGTAAAGCATCTCCTTGAGCGCGTCCGTGCAGCGGTTGAACACTACCAGATCCGCGGTCGTGATGTGCTCGAACATCATCGGGCCCATGTTGTTGGAATACAACTCAAACGTGGACGCGTCCACGGTCGTGACGATCTGGTACAGCTCCCACCGCGCGGGGAACGCGGCGAGTAGATCGTCCAGCTTCCACATGCCGTTGTATTCCACGATGATGCGGTCGGGATCGAACTTCTGCTCCACCCGTTTGAGCCGGTTTGGCGTCAGGTCGGTAGCCGACTCGACCGGCACGAGCGCCGTACCATAATGCAGCAGCTCGCGCTCGTCATATTCCTCGATGCCCTCTTCGCACATCAAAAGCGCGGTGCGCTCGTTCTCCGTAAAGTTCGGGTCAGCGATGATTTCTTTGATAAACTGGGTTTTGCCGCTTTCCAGAAAGCCGGTAAACACATAAACCGGAATCGGTTCCCTATTTGGCATACCGTTTTCCTCCTTTAGGCGACACCGAACAGATCGGCAATGCGCTCTTCGTCCAATTCCGCGCCGATTACGCACAGGCGGCCGGTATAATCGGCCGAACCACGGCGAATCTCAGGCGCGCCGGGCACATAGTCGAAGTGCAGCCACTCGCCGCCGTCCGCCGCGGGCACAATGCCCTTGGCGCGCAGCACCGTGCCGAGCGAAGGGTCGCCCAACGCGGTCAGCGCATGGTTCAGTTCCTCTTCGGTGTACTTATGCGGTGTTTCTACGCCCCACGAAGTGAACACCTCGTCCGCGTCGTGGTCATGGCCGCAACCGCAGTGATCGTGGTCGTGGTGATGATGCTCGTGATCATGATCATGGCAGCCGCAGGTGCAGTCCGGGCCATGCTCATGGTGATGTTCGTGGTCATGATCATGGTCGTGATCATGATCGTGATGGTGTGCATGATCATGATCGTGGTGATGGTGATGATGCTCATGCGGCGGCTCGTGCGCAATCTCGTCGAGCACCTCCTGCACCAGATCGCGGCTGCCCTCCATCGTCTGGAGCAGCTGTGTGCCGGTCAGTTCCTTCCACGGGGTAGTCACGATACGCGCGTGCGCATTCAGCCCGCGCAGCAGGGCAACGACTTCATCCAGACGCTTTGCCGGACACTCCGCCGTGCGGGAGAGCAGAATCGCCCCCGCGTGCGCCACCTGATTTTCGAAGAACTCACCGAAGTTCTTCAGATACATCTTGGCCTTGAGCGCATCGACCACTGTGACGAACGAGTTGAGCTGCACATCCAGATGCGCATTCTGCACCGCCCCGATGACGTCGGACAGCTTGCCCACGCCGGACGGCTCGATCAGGATGCGGTCAGGATGGTACTGCTCGACCACGTCGTGCAGCGCCTTGCCGAAGTCGCCCACCAACGAGCAGCAGATACAGCCCGCGTTCATTTCATTGACCACAATGCCGGAATCCTTCAGGAACCCCCCATCAATGCCGATCTCACCAAACTCGTTTTCGATCAGCACGACCTGTTCGCCCTGCAGGGCATCCGCCAGCAGCCGCTTGATCAGCGTGGTCTTGCCGGCGCCCAGAAATCCCGAAATAATATCAATTTTCGTCATTTGTTTCGCCTCATTTTGAAGTTTAATTCCAGATGAAAATAGTATACCACGTTTTCCGCAAAAAGGAAAGTTTTTCGGTTAGCTTTTGCTAATCCTCGGAAAAAGCCAAAAAGAGGGCTTCTAGCGAAGCCCTCTTTGGGTCTATTTACATTTGGCCGCATTCCAAACCATTGTATTTGGTCACACGGAACGGGTAATGCACTGCCTCGGCGTCCACACCGATCTCGTGCAGTCCTTCCACGAGACTGTCCACCACCTGCATATCGTGATCACGCTGCGCCACCGACAGCTTCATCCGGCTGCCGAAAGACGACACCAGCATCGCGAACGGCTGCACCGCACAAGGCAACACCGCGCCATAGTCCAGAATATACGGCATACAGCTTTCCGGCATCTTGAAGCGGCCGACGTTGGTGATCAGGAAACTGTCCTCCAGCACGAAATCACGGCACAGTTTCTGCCCTTCCTTCATTTTGTCCGCCAGCGGCATATCCGCCTCGTGCAGCTCGCTGCACCGGTCGGACGCGGCTTTAGCGCGATACAGCAGCTGTTCGCGCTCCATCTGGCTGTTCAAAAATTCCTTGGTCTTGCGAAACACCTCGGGCAGCGGCAGATCACGGTACTCCGGCAAATAGGGCAGATCAATGAAACAGATAAAATACCGCGTGGTTGCCGAAGGCAGCAGCGGCCGCAGGTCAACCGGGATCTGCGAAATGACCGGCTTATCCGGCTCGCCGTATTTCTGGTCGAACGCGCGCATGAGCAGCGGCGCCACAATCGACAACGGGCTGACGCCGATCGACTTGCCGTAACTATGCAGTTGCTCGAACGGGAAGGTGACATCGGTCACGATCTCCGGCCCATCCCCCTTATCGGTCAGATCCCACGCATGGGAGGCCTCCGGCTTCTTCCAGATGCCCTTGGGTGAAAACTCCTGATCGGCAAGCTGCTTATAGCCGTCCTCACTCTCCTCGGGTGACCAACGCGTATCCATGCCGCGCACCGAGCCGTCGTTCTCGACCGGATACCCGCACAGCGTGAGATACTGGAACAGCACGCAACGGATGAACTCCTCAAACCCGCGGCCGTCCGAGATCGAATGCTGGTATTCCATGGTGATGGTGTTGCCCTCATAGCCAACCAAAAACATGTACCCATGCGTATCGGGTGAGCCGATGGTGTAGCGCTTTTCCACGCCGTCAAACGGCAGCACCACGGGCGGCAGCACGTTCGGCCGGTAACGGAAGCTGGTATCGGTCGCTTCTACGCCAAGAATCATGTGCGGAAAGCGCAGCAGCGCCTGCTCCACCGCCTGCTGCAGCTTATCCGGCTTCACCTTGTCGCGCATCCGGATGATGTGCCTTGGCACACAGGCGACTGTTTCATGTGTATTGTACAGAAAAATCTTTGCGTAACTATCCGTGCGGAGCAGCGGATAATCCTTGAGCATATCCATTCCTTATCCCCTCCGAGGCAGCGATGAGTTGGTTTTCCTGTTTTGATTGTAGCACCGCCTGGAAGATTTGTAAATCGAATCCAGTCGTATTTTACTATTTCTGAACACAGTGTCTATTAAAGAGCGGTGGCGGCATCCCGGTAAAGGATGCCGCCATATTTGCACTTGTTACTGCTGTACCGGAATTTCCACACCGCCGACCGTGATGGATACCACGTCCTCGAGGGGGATAATCTCGCTAAAAAGATCGCCCTTCTGGCAAACCGTCTTTCCGTCCTGCGGCTGAATGCTGCCGCCTGCGTAGGACAGGTCAAGGCTGGTTCCGTCCGCCTTGTGAATCACAATCTGCACATCGTCAAAATATTTCTGCATCTGTGCGCTGTCATGATCGGACTGTTTGCCCGACTGCGCATTCTCGTCCCACTGCACCTCGCTATCCACCGTGTAATCCACGCGCAGCGCAAGCGGGGACAGGGTGATCTGGTCGATGGTCGCGGTCATGCCGTTCAGGCCAAACGTCTGACCCGCCGGCAGATTGATCGAGGTATCCTCGAAGTCCAGATTGAATTTGAACGACCAGTCGCCTTCAGCGATCACGGTGCGATTCATATCCTCGTCAAACACATACAGATCGCTGAACTTTGCCCGTACCGCGCGGCCGTGTACATCGCCGTCGCTGATTTCGCGGGTTTCCACATACTGAATAGAAGGATCATTCGGGTCGGCGTCGTAAAAATACGAGCCGCCATGCGTGCCGCCAAAATACCCCACCAGCGTGGTATCCTCTTCGGCAAAATTTAGCGGCAGCAGGCCGTCGCCCACGGTTTTGCTCAGATCGATGTCAAACGCCTCACCGTCGTCCCGCACAATCGAATAAGTGATCGCATAATGGTACTTATCACCGATAATCGCGTCCGCCGTGACAGTTACACCGTTATCCGTGTCGCTTGCGCCAATCGGGCGGCCGATCTGATCGATGATCTCGGTGTCGGCCGTCGGGCCGAACACACCGGAGAACGCTTCGCCCGCGGTCTTCAGCACGCCAGACGCACCCGCGCCAATGCCCAGTACCAGCGCCGCCGCTACACCGACCGCCGCCACGCGCGGCAGACCGAATTTCCGTTTGCGCGGCTTGGCCTGCACGGGCTGCGGCCCACCCGCCGCATCCAGCAGATTCTGCACCATGCGCGCCTTGGCTTCGTCCGAGAAACGCAGGCCGTCCAGCGCATCAGTATACTCTCTGTTATCATTATACGCTCTGTTCATATTCATTCCCTCCCAAAGTCATGCGCAGCTTTTGCCGTCCCCGGCTCAAGTGCGCGGTCACCGCGGACTCGCTCCGACCCAGCAGGCCGGCGATCTCGCGGACGGAGTAGCCTTCGTAGTAATACAGGTAAACCGCTTCGCGGTAGTTTTCCGGCAGTGCCATCACCGCTTCCAGCACGTCGTTTTCGGGTGCGGTGGGCGCGGGCGTTTCGGCAACTACCTCAAGTGCCACCGTGCGCCGCCGGGACACACTGCGCAGCATATCCTTACAGGCGTTGGCTGTTGCGCGGATGATCCACGCCTTTTCGTGCGCGAGGCTATCGAAAACCTGCCCACTGGTCAGCAATTTGAGGAAAACAGTCTGGCAGATGTCCTCCGCGTCCTGTGTATTTTTCAGATAGGTGTACGAAAGCCGCAGGATCAGGTCGGAATAGGTGTTCACCAACCGTTCGGCCTCGGCCTTATCCAGTTGTATCATGGTTTCATCAACTCCTTTGGCGGCCGTCCGGCCGTGTCAGCGACGTCGCTTCACCTACAATACGAATGGGCGGCGCGTTTGCTGACAGTGGGAGGGAAATTTTTTTGCCAAAGCAAAAGACAGCCCCGCAGGACTGTCTTTCAGTATAGCATAGTTTATCGTTACGGGACAGAACGCACGTTTTGCGGGGCAAGGCCGCTCTCGAGCTGCCCCGACCGCTGCGCGGACAGCAGCAGGCCGAGCAGCAGCATGGTCTGGCATAGATACATGCCGCCGTAGGACAGCAGCGGCAGGCCGTAGGCTGTAAACAGGATAATGCCGCAATTTTGCACTACATACATCAGGGTTTGCAGCGCAAAGGTCACCATCACGCCCATGCACACGCTGCGTGCGAGCAGACCGGTCTGCCTCCGCGCAATGCGAAAACCCCAGACGAGCAGCAGCACTGCTGCTGCCAGAATCAGCAAGACAACCGCCCAGCCCCAATAATACTTGGCCGTCGCGAACACCCAGTCGGTTGCACCGTCCCAGCGCAGCCAAGAACCAACCGGCTGTTGATCACAATCCGGAAAACGGATGCCAAACATGAGGTACTGGATCACCGAGCCCTGATACCCGTTTCCCGCAGCGTCGCGCTGCGGATGCAGCACATTCCCTAACTCATCCCGGATGTGCGCATCGGAAACGATCAGGAATAAAGCGCACAGCAACAGCAGAAGCACCGGCGACACCGCGAGCGCCAGCTTGCCCCTTGTGCGCCGTCCGAACGCGCCGCGCCAGACCGCCATAAACAGTATGCCGCAGCATACCACCGTCTGCACCATGATCGCCGCCATCGAAGGCGCGTGCATCGCCAGAAACCACATGGCGGGCAGCGACAACAGGCAGATGCCGATGCCGCGCGTCCCCTTGCCGCGCTGCCGGAACAAAATGCCCGCAAACAGCACCGGGAAGAACCACACCCAGCACGACAGATGATACAGCTTGCCCATCGAGATCGGCCCTTGGGTCAGCAGCAGCCCAATGACGACCCACGCGCCGTACAGCAGCCAGCAATGCCGCCCGAGCATGATGTAGTCCGCGAAATACGCCGCCAGCAGACAGGCCGCGCCCGCCACATATTTCCCGAAAAACATGTACCATTCCAAATCATTGTGCGGCCGCAATAGATATTGCAGCACCAGTCCTGCCGCTGCGACCACCAGCACGATGCCCAGCATCACCCAGTCCGGGCGCGGCCGCCACGCGCGGTCAAGCCGCGTGCCGGTCTCGACCGCGTCGCCCATCTCGCGCGCGGTCGCCTGCGCGGCAGCTTCCTCGTCCATGCCTTCGTCCAGAAAGGCCTCATACTGGTCAGAAAGGTGGTCGGCCAGCTCCTTTGCCGCCACCGGGCGCGCGCGTTTCCAGCGCATCTCGGCGGTCGCACTATTGACCCAGCCGCGCAGCAGTTCGGGCAGCGGCTTTGCGCTGCGCCCCTCGGCAGCTGCGGCCAGCGCTTGCAGCTCGGCATCGTCCAGCGCCCGCTCGGCCGTGTCGCGCTCAAGCAGATGCAGCAGATACCGCCGCACGGGTTCAGGCAAACGCATGACTTTCGCCCCCCTTCAGCACGCGCTCGACTGCGCCGGAAAACTGCCGCCATTCTTCGGTTTTTTCCGCCAGGCGGGTGCGCCCCTCATCCGTTAGATGGTAATACTTGCGCACCCGCGCGCTATCTGTCGCGCGCTCATAGCTCTGCACCAGCCCCTGCGTTTCCAGCGTGTGCAGCAGCGGATAAAGCGTGCCTGCCTTGAGCGAAAACGTTTCGTCCGACCGTTCGCGCAGCCGCTCGATCATCTGATAGCCGTACAGGTCATCTTCTTGCAGCAATCGCAGCACCAGCAGTGCCGTGCTGCCCGCGAGTAAGCTTTTATCGATTGCCATATCCTATCCCTCCTTATATCGGTGTTCGATATATCTATTATATATCGGTTATCTATATATGTCAATCCCCTGTGTGCAGCTCCTGCTTGACACGTCCTGCCGATTGTTTTATGCTGATTTTATCCTATTCTGTCCCATCCACTGTCTGCACAGAACCGGAGGCGAATTGCCATGGCAGATACTTCAACCAGTGCGGCGCAAGAGCGCCGCTTTCACCAAATGACCGAGGCGCCGCTCGAGCCACTGATTTGCAAAATGGCCGTGCCGACCATCATCAGTATGCTGATCACCTCGATCTACAACATGGCCGACACCTTTTTCGTCGGCAAGCTGGGCACGAGTGCGACCGGTGCGGTTGGCGTCGTGTTCCCGCTGATGGCACTCATCCAATCGATCGGCTTTTTCTTTGGGCAAGGCTCTGGCAGCTACATCTCGCGTCAGCTCGGCGCGCAGCATCATGAGGAGGCCGAGCGCATGGCCGCAACCGGCTTCTTTTCCGCATTGATCACCGGGCTGCTCTTCCTCGTCTTTGGGCTGCTGCTGCGCAGCCCCCTGTGCCATCTGCTCGGCGCTACCGAAACCATTTACCCCTACGCGCTCGCCTATATGCAGATTATCCTGTGCGGCGCGCCGTACATGATGGCCGCGCTCGTGCTCAACAACCAGCTGCGCCAACAGGGCAACGCCACCTATGCCATGGTTGGACTGGTGTCGGGCGGCATACTCAACATCGCGCTTGACCCGCTGTTTATTTTTGTATTTGACCTAGGCATCAGTGGCGCAGCATATGCAACCATTTTGAGCCAGCTGATCAGCTTTTTCCTGCTGCTCATCGGTATCCGAAAGTCGCGCGGCGTGCAGATCCGCCTGCGGCAGTTCTCCCCGAGTGCCAACCGCTTTGCCGCGCTGGCAGGCGGCGGCCTGCCCAGCCTGTGCCGACAGGGGCTGGCATCGGTCGCGGTGACTTTCCTCAACACTGCCGCCCGCCCCTATGGCGACGCGGCCATCGCCGCAATGAGCATTGTCACGCGTGTCTCGCAGTTTGCCGGCTCGGCCATGATCGGCTTTGGGCAGGGCTTCCAGCCGGTCTGCGGATATAACTACGGCGCACGTAAATACGACCGTGTCCGCCGTGGCTTCTGGTTCTGCGTCAAGTCCTCGTTCCTCGTGCTGCTCGGGCTGGCGGTGCTGGGCTGGATTTTCGCGCCGCAGATCATCGCCGTTTTCCGCGCGGACGACCCCGAGGTCATCCGCATCGGCACACGGACGCTACGGCTGCAATGCCTGTCCTTCCCGCTGATCGGCTGGGTGACTATGTGCAATATGCTGCTGCAAAACATTGCGCTGACCATGCGCGCAAGTCTGGTCGCGGCCTCCCGGCAAGGCCTGTTCCTCATCCCGCTCGCAATCCTGCTGCCGATGTTCTTGGCGCTTCTGGGCGTGCAGCTGTGCCAGCCGGTGAGTGATACGGCCGCCTGCGTGTTGTCGATCTTTATCACTGTGCCCGTGCTGCGTACGCTCGCGCGCGGTGAAAACCCCGCCCATGCCTGACCCCGAAAAATCCATCACAGGAGTGTTCCCCATGTCCGAATTTTACCTTGACCCCACGCTGTATGACGGCCGTCCGGCCGACCCGACCGGCCGCGACGCGGTTGAAATCGCGTGCTATGATTTTCTCGACCGCATCGGCGTGCCCTATCAGCGCGTCGATCATGACGCAACGCCTTCGATTGAAGCCTGCGGCGAAGTCGAACATCTGCTCGGCATCGAAATCTGCAAAAACCTGTTTTTGTGCAACCGGCAGAAGACGCAGTTTACGCTGCTGCTCATGCCCGGCCGCAAGGCGTTCCGCACCAAGGAATTGTCCGCGCAGCTGGGTTGTTCGCGGCTGTCCTTTGCGGACGCCGACCACATGCAGGCGTATCTGGGCGTGACACCCGGCTCGGTGTCCGTGCTCGGCCTGCTGAACGACACGGAAAAACGCGTCCGGCTGGTGATCGACCGCGACGCGCTGGCGCACGAATACTTCGGCTGCCATCCCTGCCGCAACACCACTTCGCTGCGCATCAGAACCACCGACCTGACCGGACGCATCCTGCCCGCCCTCGGCCACGAGCCGACCTATGTCAGCCTATAAGCCGAAAAAAGCTTGTTTCCGCGCTGCTTTATTGCTATACTGAAAGAAAATATGAAAGAAAGCAGGCGTTTTATGGAAAGGACCTATATCATGCTCAAGCCGGACGCATTGCAGCGCGGCATTTCAGGCGAAATCCTCGCGCGCATCGAGCGCAAGGGATACCGCATCACCCACATGAAAACCATGCAGCTGGACGAGCCCATTCTGCGCGAACATTACGCGCACATCGTGGACCAGCCGTTTTTCCCGCCCACGGTCGAGTATATGACGAGCGGCCCCGTGCTGGCGATGGTGGTGGAAGGCGAAAATGTTATCCAAGGGATGCGCACGCTCATGGGCCCGACCAAGAACGAGAACGCCATGCCCGGCACCATCCGCGGCGACTTCGCCTGCTCGACCACCTATAACGTCATCCACGGCTCGGACTCCCCCGAAAACGCGGAGATCGAAATCCGCCGCTTTTTCGGCGCGATCTGATTCCGGCAGCCATCATAACAGGACAGGAGGCTGCGTCACATACTGCTGCAATGGATTTATAACCTTTCCATCTTTTTCTACTGGACTTGGTTTGTCTGGCCGTTTGTGTTTGTGTTCTGCTTCAGTTATGGCATTGCAGGTTTAGTCAAAGGCACAAAACGGCCACAGATTCTGCTGCTGGTCGCCGCTGCCGCGCTGCTGATTATGCTATGCGGTTTGATAAGTCCCGCGATCTTCTGATAAAAAGGACGTTTCCACTCGGAAACGTCCTTTTATTTTATTCCTTTTCGTGTGCGTAGTAGTCCGTGTCCAGAATCGCGTCGTTTACCTCCTGAAAACGGCGGGCAAAGGCGTGTATTTCCGCCACTTCTTCGTCCGTCATGCCTTCATTCCAGACGATTTGCCCGTTTTCGGCGTAAGCCTCGTCGGTCAGCCAGCCGCCGTTCGGGAAGATCACATAGCCCTCGTAAGCCGGGTCGAATGCGTCCCGCCCCATCGTGTTGGGGACTTCCAGCCCGAACAAATTGGCCAGCGTCGGCAGCAGATCCACGGTTTGCAGGGTTTTGGTCACGGTCTGCGGCGTGCAGCCTTCGTACCAAATAAAGCACGGTGTGCGCTCGAGCAGGCGGCCGCCCGCGGCCTTGGAATACTCCTCGAGCACTGCCGCATCGGTCAGGCCGTAGGCATAGTGGTCATCATACACGCAAATGACCGTGTTTTCCAGCAAGCCGTCCTCCTCCAGCCGGGTGAGCAGGTGCGCAAACATCTCGTCGGTCAGCCGCGCCTTGGCAAACAGGCCATCTATCTCATACGGACGGTTGCAGTCCATGTATTCTGGGAACTCACTGAGCGCATAGGTGGTCAGTGCGTCGATCTCGTCGTAGCCGAGATGGCCACTGTAGGTGATGAGGAAATCCGCAAACGGCTCGCTTTCCACCATTTGCTCATAGAAATCGTCGCAGTCGATCAGGAAACGGTCATCGCCCGCCTGCAGCTCGTCCTCGGCATAGTCGAGCGCCGAGTGGTACTGCTCGTAGCCGAACGCCTGATGGATCGCACCGCGGTTATAGAACTTGGCTTCGCTCTTATGGAAAGAGTTGGTCGTGTAACCCGCGTCTTTCAGCAGATTCCCCACCGCATATGGGAACGCGCTGCGGCTGAGCGAATAGGCAACATTGCCGTTGGCATAGGGGTAAATGCCGGTCTGCGCGGCAAACTCGGTATTGAAGGTATAGCCGTTGGAATACTGCGGTGTATAAAACTCCGCAAAGTTGATGCCTTCGCGCTGTAAACGCGCAAGCGTCGGCGTATTTTCCTCGTTCAGCACGAAATCGTCCACGCTTTCCAGCTGCACCAGAACTAGATTTTTACCCTTGAGCCGGCCGGTCATTTCATTGTCCCCGTGCGCGGGGCGCTCGTCGAAAAAGGCGTCGATCTGCGCGCGCTGTTCGTCTGCGTCCGCGTCCGGCAGCACGGACAGAAACGCATCCCGCACGACAAACTGATATGGCCCGCACAGCGCAAGGTCATAGGATGACGAAGAAAACCGCTGGTATTCGTACCCGCTCGACTGCCACGCATCCCAATCGAGCGTGGCGGGCACCGGCGCATACAACCGCGGTGCGACGAACTGCGTCAGCGCGAAAAACACCACCAGCGTCGGGCAAAAGCGCCGCCGCGGCAGTCCCGCGGGCAGCCGCCAGACCCCCAACGCGCCCCAGAGCACCAGCAACACAACCACCAGCACAAACCGCCCGTCGATCAACTGCCGGACGTAACCCGCAAAGTCCAGCCCCTCGCCCGCGAACAAAAAGTCCGACAGGAACAGAAAGCGATCGAAAATGCGCCAGATGCCGTACTGCACCACGGCATACGCCGCCCAAACGGCGTAAATCAGCCCATACAACACGCGCCCGGCCACGCGCCGCTGTGGCAGCAAACAGAGCGCCGCAAACAGCGCTCCAAAGCCGAGCGAAAACAGGTTGGGCGCCGCCGCGTACAGCGGATACCACGCGGCGCACCCCGTCGCCGCACGCAGGGTAAGATCGAGCAGCCAGAACGGCAGCACCGCGCCCGCAGCGCTGCCAATCAGCCGCAGCAGTTGTTTTTTGTCCATGTAAGAGCCGTCCTTCCGTCTTATCCTGACAGTATACGGCTTTTTGCGTCAAAATGCAACCTTTTCCATCGTCAAACCGGATATTTACGGAACAAGCCGGGTGAAATGCCAACATGCTTCTGAAAGCTGTGGATGAAATTTTCCTCGCTGTTATATCCGGTGGCATAAGCGATCTCCGCCACCGTCTGATCGGTCGAGGTAAGCAGGTATTTCGCCTTGTCGATGCGGCGCAGCACGATATATTCATAAGGCGAGTAACCGGTACGCGCCTTGAACTGCCGCGAAAAATGCGACGGGCTCAGGCTGACCGCCGATGCGACTTCCTGCACACCGATCGGCTCGAACAGATGCCGGTTCATAAAGCGGATCGCCTGCGCGATGCGGTCACTGCCGTCCGAAATGCGCGCCCCCTCGCCCAGCAGCAACAGGCACAGCAGCCGGTGAATCAACTGCGAGCAGGCTGCCTCGCTCGGGCGCTCGTCCGCGGCGCAGCCCTCGAGCAGCGTGCCGAGCGCCTGCGCCACCGGCGTAACCGTGTCCGGCGCAAAACACGGCCGCCCACCGTGCGCCTGTAAAATACGCCGGTAAAACGCGCGCACATTCAAACCGTTGAACAGCAGCCAGGTAAACTCCAGCCCGTCGGACGCAGCATACTGATAGGGCTCCCGACAGTCAAACAGCACCACCTGTCCCGCTGCCGCCAGCACCGGCACACCGGACAGTTCCAATTCCATCGCACCGCTCTGGATGAGGAACAGCATAATATTTCGGTTGTGGTCACCCTCCATCGCAATCTCCGACCGGTGGCTGAACGAATACCGGCTGTCACAGAAATAGTGTCCGCAGCGCGTTGGATAGTAAAACAGCTCGCGTGCCAGCGAGGACGGGGTGAAAAAGTACCGTTCGGACGTCTGATGGACGCCCGCTTCCGGAATCAGCATGGCTGTCACACTCCTTTTCCCCATCGTATCAGATGCGCGCGGCGGGCGCAAGACAAAACAGCAGGATTTCGCAGCTTTTGAGCGGATTGTATCATTGGCAATCGCTGCATGGAGCCGTATAATAAGACCATCGAAAGGGCCCGAACAGAATATGAACCGCATCCGGCAAGGAGGGCAACAAGCATGAAAATCGCATTTGACGTGGACGTGCTGGCCAAGCAGATGTCCATCAACGATTACGTTCACAAGGTAGCCGACTGGGGCTACAAATATATTGAGCAGTCCCCACACCCGCGCATTAACCCGTTCTACAAGCACCCGCTGTTTTCCAAGGAGTGCGAGGAGGAATACCGCCGCGCGCTGCGCGAGACCGGCGTGGAAATTTCCTCCTTCATCGTGGTCTACCGTTGGTCCGGCCCGACCGAGGAGCAGCGCCAGCACGCGGTCGCCAATTGGAAGCGCATGATCGAAATTGCGGTCAACATGGGCGTGCCGGTCATCAACACCGAGTTCTCGGGCGACCCGAACCAGCAGGAGATCTGCAACGGCATGTTCTACAAGTCGATGGAGGAGCTGCTACCCATCATCGAGCGCGAGGGCCTGCGTGTGGAGATCCAGTCCCACCCGTATGATTTCTGTGAGCTGAATGACGAGACCTGCGATATTGTCAAGTCCTTCCGCTCGAAAAACCTCGGCTATGTTTACTCGGCGTCCCACGGCTTCTTCTACGACCAGGGCAAGGGCGACGTGCGCCACATGCTGCGCTACGCCGGCGACGAGCTGACCCACGTTCTGCTGGCTGACACCTGGAACCAGACCAAGGATTGCCGCTACATCCTCAATCCGCCCTGGCTCAACAGCCGCGGCCGCGCGGACGTCACCATCCACCAGCACACCGCCATGGGCGAGGGCGAGGTCGATTTTGACGGCATCTTCGAGACGCTGCGCGACATGGATTTTGCAAACAAGCAGCTGGGGCCCGACGCCCCCAAGGCCGGCGGCGACAACATCATCTGCGTATCCTACTTCGGGTTCCCCGAAAAGATGGACAAACAGGCGCCCGAGGCGCTCGAGCGCATCCAGCGCGAGCTGCTGTAACCATTCACACTCTCTTTCTTTCCTTATTTCTTTATCCCCATCGGGCATGGCCCGAAAAAAAGGAAGCCAACAAGGCTTCCTTTTTTTATTACCGTTTTACATCGCGCAGGTTTTGCAGGGTTTCCGCCATATTCTCCTGATGCAGCTCAGCGGCGCGGAAATGCAAAAGATGGAAATTCAGGTTGAACAGCGAACCCAGACCGACCGCACAGATCACCGTGCCGATACCGACCTGCCCGCCCAGCAGGAAACCGGCAATGATCACGAAAACTTCTACTGTTGCGCGGCACAAGCCGACCGACCGGCCGGTTTTGCGTGCAAGCGCTACCATCAGCGCATCACGCGGACCCGCACCCAACGCACTTTTCATATACATCCAAGTGCCCAGCACCAGCAGTTCCAGCCCGGCCAGCAGCAGCAGGATGCCGGATGCCATGGTACGCGCCGGCGGAATCCAGCCCAGCCAGAGCAGACCGTCAATGAACACCGCGCACAGGATGATGTTGATGATCGTGCCGAAGCCAAAGCTTTACCCGCACAGCATGGCGGCCCCAATAGCAGCTGCGCCAACAATCATGGAAGCGGTGCCGTAGGTGATGCCAATCGTCTGCGCCAGCCCCTGTTGCAACACGCTCCATGGTTCCAATCCGACATTTGCCTGCAGCATCATGGCAATCCCGACTGCACTAACCCACATACCGGCCACCAGCCAGAGCAGGCGACGGATATAATGATTGGGCATCGGTCACCCCTCCGCAGCAAATTCACGCACTAGACGCGCCACCTGCTCACAGTCCTCGCGCGAGATATCGTGGTGGCAGACCATACGGTATTCCCCGCCCATGCAACCGGTCGCTTTGACACCGTGTTCCAGCATCCATGCAGGGTAACGCGCGGCTTTGGATTCGTCCCAGTCGGTGGTGAAAAACACCATGTCGATGTCCAAACGATCGCGCAGCACCTGTACGCCATCGATTGCATCCAGCAGCGCGCCAAGATGCGCCGCATTTTCATGGTCTTCCTGCACCCTTTCTGTCATATCACGCAGTGCAATCAGCCCGGCCGCAGCCAGAAAACCACCCTGCCGCAGACCGCCGCCGAGGATGCGGCGCGCCCGCCGCGCCCGCCAGATCAGGTCTTTCGGTCCAGCCAGCACCGAACCGACCGGCGCACACAGCCCTT
>CALWEB010000154.1 GCA_944376955.1 uncultured Agathobaculum sp.
AATGATATAGATACCATTGCGCTCGGTGAAGATGTAGGTTGCCATCTTCGGGTTCCAGCGGCGGGTCTGATGGCCGAAGTGTACGCCGGCCTCCAGAAGCTGCTTCATAGAGATTACTGCCATTTTACTTTTCCTCCTTGGTTGTTTCCTCCACCCCTGATCATCTGACAGCAGCAACAGGCTGTTTGCACCTGTCACCGGCCGCTTTCATCACGAGGTGTGCGAATTCGTGCTTATATAGTATAAGCCGCGCAAACCGTTTTGTCAATCTTTTTTTGCGTTTGCACAGATTTTTTCGCGGTTTTTCTGCGTCTTTTCGTCTCCTGTGTGTTCACTATCCCCGCCCAGCAGCACCATAGCAGCAACGATCAGCGCAATTCCGCCAAAATCCATGCCGCCCAGCGGAACACCAAGCCAAATCACGCTGAGTACCGCCGACGCCACCGGCTCCACGGCAGCAAGGATGCTGCCCTTTGCTGCACCGATCCGGCGCACGCCTTCCAGATAGCAGCAAAACGCACAGATTGTGCCAAACACAATGATGTACAGCATCCCAAGAACGGTCACCGCATCCCATTGGCCGACCACATGCCACGGCTGAAAAATGATGCACAGCCCCAACCCGCCGATCAACATACCGAACCCGGTTACCGGCATCGTACCGTACTGCGCAATCAGCCCGCGCGGCTGCACGCTGTATACCGCAACCGAAACTGCGGCCAACACACACCAGATCAGTGCTTTTGGCGACAGCGCCAACTGCGATGGGTCGCCGTGCGTCGCAAGCAGGAACGCACCGCCCATAGCGCAAACCACTGCAATCAGTTCCTTTTTGGTCGGCATCCGCTTTTCACGCAGCGCCAACCATAGCAGCACCAGTGCCGGGCCGGTGTATTGCAGCGTCGTTGCCGTCGCCGCGTTGGAAAGCTCAATCGAGCGGAAGTAGGAATACTGGCACATCGCCATGCCAAATACTGCGAACACGATGAGCGCCCCTACGCTCCGGCGTGTGCGGAAAATCCGCACGGCACCGCCGCGCCAGCGCGCCAGCGAATAGAGTACCAACAGCAGACCGGCCATCGTCAGGCGCACGGACACCAGCCAATCCGCATCCAGTCCACGATGCTGAAACAGGTATTGACCGCACGCGCCCGAAAACGCCCAGCAGATTGCGCCAAACACCGTTAAAACATATCCTGTTTTCTTTTCCATATCTCTTTCTCTTTTCCCAAATGGTTTCGCTTCCCTATCCTATCACATTCCGTTTGGGTTTTCCAGCCATTACGGATGGAATTTTACCAAAATATAGTCCTCCCCCAGCGTTTCAATGCAGCGCCACGGGATCTCCTGATCCTGCCGTGAAAACATGCCCAGCAGCCCTCCCTGTCCGGGCACCACGATCGCCGTAATCTGCCCGCATACCGGATCGAATACCAGATCACACACCTCGCCCAGCCGCGCCCCATCGCACAGGTTGATTACTTCACGGCAATGCAATTCGGAAAACCGGATCAAACCCATATCATCACGCTCCCAGCACTCTTGCGAGGTAGCTTTCCGTGCTTTCTCCCGCTCCACGGTTATACCTCCCCATTTCATATAAGCACGCGGGGTCCCGCGTCACCAGATTGACCCGTTCTTCGCAGCCCAGTGTACACAAAAACCCCATGTCCATCAAAATCCGTTCACTCTCGTCCGAACAGGCGCCAAATGGATAAGTATAGCAAAGCGGTGTGGGCAAGCCCGCTTCCGTCAGCATTTCCTGCGTTTGCTCTGTGTCCTCACGCAGCAGCGCTTCATAGCTGCTTTCATCCTCACCGCGCCGACGCAGGCAGCCGCGGCGCTCGCCATATTCATGTAGATTCCAGGAATGGTTCTCCACCTCGAACACATCCTGCATTTCCGCCAGCCGTTCGAGCCGCAAATGTGACCAATAAGCGTTCTCTACCCCGTTTTCCGTGTACTGTGCGGTCTGGCTGCCGATCACCGAAACCACCGCCCGCATCCCGCGCTGCTGCAACAAAGGATACGCATAGACATAATTATTGTAATACCCATCGTCAAACGTGATCATCACCGGCTTTTCCGGCAGCGGGGTGCCATCGTAAACATAGGCCAGCAGATCGGATACCGTCACCGTCTGATATCCCCGCGCCTGTAACGCATCCAGATCGGAAGACAGCACTGCAGGCGAGATCACATACTGTCCTTGGCGTGCGCTGTCTTTCAGGATGCTATGGTACATCAGCACCGGCACGCGTACCCCCGTTTGTTCCGCAAGCGTCATCTCTGCCTTGCCCCGGCCAAGCAGTCCCAGCGCACAGCACAGCGCCAGTACCGTACACACCGCCTGCAATGCCGTATGCCGGAATCCCAACTTCAAAAAAATCCCCTCCCCGAACTGCTTTTCAGATCAGCTTATGTCCGGGGAGGGGGGAATATGCGATTGTTTCCGCCAAGAGGCTTATGCGCGTCGATACTTTTCTACGCCTTCGGTATATAAATTGCCGCCAACACAGTCCTGTGAGACAATGGCGGTAAAATTCTCGACCGTCAGGCGCTTGACCGACTCACAGCCTAACTCGTCGTATGCGATGACTTCGACTTTTTTGATCGAAGCTGCCTTGGCTGCACCCGCGCCGCCGATGGCCACCATATAAACCGCACCATTGCGCTGCATTGCATCCTGCACTGCCTGACTGCGCACGCCCTTGCCGATCATGCAGGCAAGACCCGCGTCCAGCAGACGCGGCGCAAACGGGTCCATACGCCCCGAGGTCGTCGGCCCCACCGAGCCGATCACTTGTCCCGGCTTAGCCGGCGTGGGGCCCGCATAATAGATCGCAGCGCCATCCAGATCAAACGGCAGCGCCTCGCCTGAATCCATTGCCGCCACAATCCGCTTATGCGCCGCATCGCGCGCCGTATACACCACGCCGGTCAAGGTGACCGTATCGCCTGCGCGCAGTTTGGGCGCCATCTCTTTCAGCTGTTCGGTTTTCAGATCATAATGCGCCATTGTTATTCCTCCGCTTTCGGGCGCAGGTTGTTCAGCACATCCCGCAGCCCGGTTTTATTCTTCTCTGCCTCGCCTTTGCCCAATGCGGCGCTGATCCGGTCGATCTCACCAAGTACCTCGCCTGCCTTGCGCGCCATCTCCGCCGACTCCTGCTGGCTGCGCGTGAGCACCGTGCGGTAATTTTCCTTGGCCGTATCCAGCTGGCGTTTGACTTGCTCAATCATATCCAGCGACTGGCGGCGCAGCTTTTGCAGCTCCGCCTTGGCATCGTCCTCGATCTGTTTGGCACGGCGGTACGCAGAAAGCTCCATCTCTGCAATTTTTTCTTTCGACGCGTCATATTCCCCGCACTTGGCAGCGAGCTTGGCATTTTCTGCCGAAAGGCGGTCATTTTCCGCAGCCAACTCCTGTGCCCGGGTATTCTGCGCCTCAATTTCCCCTGCCTGCATAGAAAAACCACGTTCAATCTGATCGAGCTGCGCGCGGATCTTATCGGTATCCAGCGTCATTTCCCCCAGCCGTTCCAGCAGCTCGGCGTTTTTGCCGGTCAGCGTTTTATTCTGCTCCCCCAATTCGGTCATAGCCGCCTGTGCCTCGGTCAGCTGGCGGCGCAGCTCCTCGGTTTCCGCATGATACTTGCTGTCCGTCTCCTCTATGTATCGCAGCACGTCCTCCCGACGGAAGCCACCAAACATCGCTCCGCGGAAGCCTTTTTTCTGCTCATCCATTCTGCTGTTTCCTCCACATATCGATCTCTCTGATAGATATTAGTATAGCAAAAACCGTTTCCGATGGCAACCAAAAAACCGTTTTCCGACAAAACGCTCCTCCCGTCCCGATTCTACCCGTATTTTTTCTTGCAAAAACCACACAAGGGTGGTATGATAAATTCATCTTGCTAAATTGAGGAAGAATGCCATGTTAGAACTGAAAGATTTTGAAGCTGCGGCGGACCGTTTGAAAAACGTGATCCACAATATCCCGCTTTCCACTTCCTGCACTTTCTCCGGCATGACCGGTGCGGAAGTCTACCTGAAATATGAGAACCAACAGAAAACAGGCTCCTTCAAGGTGCGCGGCGCTTACAATAAAATTATGAAGCGCTATGCGGAAGGGGATCTGCACGCTGTCGTTGCCTCCTCTGCGGGCAACCATGCGCAGGGTGTGGCGTTTGCGGCCAGCTCGGTCGGTGTCAAATCAACCATTGTCATGCCGCGTTCCACGCCGATCGCCAAGGTTTCAGCCACTCAAGGCTATGGCGCAGAGGTTGTGCTTGCCGGCAACATTTACGACGAAGCATATGCCAAAGCGTGCGAAATCTGTGAAGAAACCGGCGCAGAATTTATCCACCCGTTTGACGACGAAGACGTCATGGCCGGTCAGGGTACGATTGCGCTGGAAATCCTGCGTGACCTGCCATTCGTGGACATGATTTTTGTCCCGGCCGGCGGCGGCGGCCTGATTTCCGGTGTTGCTGCCTGCGCCAAGCAGATCAATCCGCGCATTCAGGTCATCGGCGTGCAGGCTGAAGGCGCGCCCGCCATCGCCAACTCGTTCCGCGCGGGTACACTGACCCCCTCGGACAATGTGCGCACGATTGCCGACGGTATTGCAGTTAAGACGCCGGGCGAAAAAACCTTTGAATATATCCAGAAGTACGTTGACCGCGTAGTCACCGTGTCCGATGACGAGATCGCATCTGCTGTGCTGTTGCTGCTCGAACGCGCCAAGCAGGTCGTAGAGACTTCTGGCGCGGCATCGCTCGCGGCGGTACTCAACAACAAGGTGGATGTGAGGGGCAAAAAAGTTGTCTGCGTTCTGTCCGGCGGCAACATCGACGTATCCTTCATCCATAAGATCGTCGAAAAGGGTCTTGTCACCCGCTGCCGTCACCTCAAGTTCTCGACCATCATGCCGGATGCTCCCGGTGCGCTCGAGCGCTTTGCCCATCTGGTAGCTGAGCAAAATGCCAACATCATCCGCTTCCAACATGACCGCGTACAGGCGGATCTGGATATTGGCGAGGCCATCATTCAGGTGGTATGTGAGGTTGGCGGCGTCGAACACGCCAAGCGCCTGCTTGATGAAATGAGCCGGCAGGGATATCAGGTCTTTACCTCCCAAATCTGATTTTTGACGCAATGATGCTGCATACAGGGCAGACGGCCCACTGGGCTGCCTGCCCTTTTTCGTTTCGTCAGACTTTTACAAACACAGACAAACGGACGCATTCACGATAATTTTTCTGGATAGCGATTGTAATTTTTACAAAAACGTGGTACAGTAACTTCACAAAGACAAGGAGGAATCTTCCATGCAATTCACTTTTGCACACAACAATTACAATGTGCGCGATCTTGACCGCTCACTTGCTTTCTACAAAGAGGCACTTGGATTAAACGAAGTCCGCCGTATCAATGCCGAGGACGGCAGCTATATCATCGTTTACCTGAGCGACGGCGTTTCTAAACACCAAATGGAGCTGACCTGGCTGCGCGACTGGGATCGCCCGTACAATCTGGGCGACAATGAAATCCATCTCGCCTTTGTTGTGGATGATTATGAAGCAGCACACCAAAAGCATCAGGAGATGGGCTGCATCTGCTTTGAAAACCCGGCAATGGGGATCTATTTTATTGCTGATCCGGACGGTTACTGGATGGAAATTGTCCCCAACAAATAAGCATATGGCATATTGAGGCCGCCTGCTTGGCGGCCTCAAAGTTTGTTATTAATTGACTATCCCTCATGCAGAAGCACTATATCAGGAAGGAATGATTTTGCCCTTGAACCCGCATCTCGACCTTTTCCTTACCTTTGCCCGCATCGGTGTCTGCACCTTTGGCGGAGGTTATGCGATGCTGCCCATCCTACAGCGGGAAGTAGTGGAAAAACGCGCATGGACCACCGAGGATGAACTGATGGATTATTATGCCATCGGTCAATGCACCCCGGGGGTCATCGCCGTCAATACCGCCACCTTCATCGGTTACCGACAGCGCGGCATTTCTGGCGCCATCTGCGCCACCGCAGGCGTCATTTTCCCGTCGCTTGTGATCATCATCGTGATTGCCGCCTTTATCCAGCAATTCGCCCATCTGCCGGTTGTGCAAAATGCGTTTTCCGGTGTCCGCATCGCTGTTTGCGCCCTTGTGGTTCAGTCAGTCTGGAAGCTGGCGAAAAAAAGCGTTGTGGATTTGCCAACCGCCTTGCTCTTGTTGATCACCTTTGCAGCAGTTGCCTTCTTTGGCATTTCTCCGGTTGTGATGGTGATTTTCGCCGGTGCTGCCGGCATTCTTCTTGGACTGGTTCGGAGGAGACGCGGATGATCTTTCTTCAACTTTTCTGGGAATTCTTCAAAACCGGCCTTTTTTCCGTCGGCGGCGGTTTGGCCACCCTGCCGTTTTTGCAGGACATCGCACAGAATTACCCTTGGTTTACCTCTAACGACCTGTTGGATATGATTGCGGTTTCCGAATCCACCCCTGGCCCAATGGGCGTCAACTCCGCCACCTACGCTGGATTCCGTGCCGCAGGCGTTGCCGGTTCGCTGACTGCAACTTTCTCGTTGGTTCTGCCCTCGGTGATCGTCATTGTGCTCATCGCCCGCGCACTGACCCGTTTCCGGGATTCCCCCTTAGTGCAGGACGGCTTTTACGGTCTGCGTCCTGCATCAGCCGGGTTGATTTTCGGTGCCATGCTGGAGGTTTTCGCCTCTTCCCTGTTCCACACCGAATTGTGGAACGGACTTTCCAGCATTGTGTCGGTACTCAATGTACCAGCCATTGCGTTTTTCCTAGCCTTATCCTTGGCCATCTGGAAATTTCCCAAAATCCATCCCATCGTTTTTATCGGTATCGGAGCTGTGTTCGGCATATTGTTCCACTTTTGAATCAACCAATAAAACCTGCCGGATGCCCCAATGCCTTGCCTGACAACACAAAAAGCACCTTCCAAAACGGAAGGTGCTTTTTGTTGGCGGAGAAGGTGGGATTCGAACCCACGTGACGTGTTACCGTCAACTCGATTTCGAGTCGAGCTCGTTATGACCACTTCGATACTTCTCCGTATCAGCGCCTATCTCATAGGCGCTTGATTATTATACCATGCCAATTCCAGAAAAACAAGTCTTTTTTGAAATTACGACCCGCTTTTTTATCGAACCAAAAATGCGTCCGGTAAGTATCGTCCTTCCGGGTTTTTCGACAATGTGGTTGGGCTTGTGATTTCCCGCCCGTTATACACCATCACCGACGAAGACCCGCCGTCAAGCATAGACGCCTGATAGGCGCCATACTTCTCCATAATCCCAGCACACTTTTCAATGGAAATACCGAAGGAATGGAACTGACGGCCATCGACCACCAGCATGATGACCGTCCCATCCTCTGCCTGACCGATTGCGGTTCGCGGCTGCTGCTCATTCAGTCCCGTACCGGCAACCAGATTCTCTCCATTGATGATCAAGGCTGGATGGAATTCTACTGCATCCCGCAGATTGGAGGTATCACGAAATGCACCGATTTGCAGATGATCTTCCTGATCAAATCCGATGATCTTCCAAGTATCCCCCACCGCATCCTGTAGTTTTTTTCCTTCGCTTTTCAAGAAACCATACGGCAGGCCACCGGTTCCGTTCCCCTCATAATCTGCAAAGCCAGAAGCATTGATGCCCAAAATCGCATCGTAGCTGCGCACCATATCCGAGACGTAGGAGCCATAGGAAAACAGTCCCTCACAGGTACCGACAAATACATTTTCCGGCTTTTTACAAAACGCAACTTTGCCGGCATACTCCATACCGAGGGAGTCCTCCCCCACAATCTCCGCAATCAGGATGCCATGCTCTGCATTGATCGCCAAAACGGTATCCCCTTGCTTGGTTTTGATCCCGGTATGATACTCTTTTTGGGTCGCATCCCCAATCAAGTCAATGTTGATATGGTCATATCCATCCGCAATGTACTGCGAATTCTCGCGGAGGAATGCTTCCATGCTGTCCCTGTCCAACTCGGAAAACGTTTGATAAAACTGTTCTTCCGGCGTTGAAGCCGTCTTCCCATCATCAGAGACATTGCCCCATGCACTTTCGATGCCTTCCTGCTTTTGATTAAGCAGATAGCGTTTTTCCATTACTTCATCAATAATATCACCTGGAATGAACCAAGTTGCCAGCCATTGGTGCGTCATGGTACCCATTGCGGTTTCAATATACCATTCCCGCCACCGGCTGACAAACGCATTGGGCGTATACAACAGGAAAGGATAAACCACGGTAAGGCATATCATAAAAAAACAGGTAAGCCCTAGGGCAAAGCGGTGTCTTGCGCCGTTCATTGTCGTTTACTCCTTTTCCTGTCCGGTCTGTTTCTCTAAAAGGATAGGCTTTCATGCCAACAATTATTTTTTCCCGCGGCGTCTCCGGCGCGCCGCCGGCTTTTTCGGCTGGTCAGACGGCGTAGACGCCTTCTGCGCACGCGCCGCCAATGCCGCTTCCACTTTCTTACGAATTCGTGCAGCCGCTTCCTCGCTCAAGGCATAGGCGCGCGAAGGCGTGTGCGCATCCACACGCGGTTCATTTTTCTCAAAACGCGCATAGGGGTCGTTGCGGCGCCCTCGTCCACGGGAAATGCTGGCCGTTTTTTTCACACGGGGTGCCGCTGCCTTCGCACGCTGCTCACTTTGAAGCTCCGCCGCCTTCTCCTTCCGGGAGGGGCGTTTGGCCGAAGCATTCCTGCGAGCCTTCTGCTTCGCCGCTTTCTCTTTTGCGACATCTTCTGCTACTTCTTGAGCCGAGGCATTCTCAGAAACCGGCTTGCGGCGCGTGCGCACATTGGTCGTTTTCCGCTGCCCGCTATCCCGTGCCGTGCGGTCATTCTCCTTCTCCACATGCGGGATTTCCCCGGCCAACGGAATTCGTTTGCCGATCAGTTTTTCGATATCCGCAAGGTACGGCCGCTCCGACTGATCACAGAAGGAAATGGCCGTCCCCTCCTGTCCGGCGCGCCCCGTCCGCCCAATGCGGTGGACATAGGTTTCCGGGATATTGGGTAAATCAAAATTGATCACAAGCGGCAGCTCGTTGATGTCAATGCCGCGCGCTGCGATATCGGTCGCCACCAATACCGCAATTTTACATTCCTTAAACTCTTCCAATGCGCGCTGGCGCTGGTTCTGGCTCTTATCGCCATGAATGGACTTTGCCTTGATCCCTGCGCGGTTCAAATCCCGCGCCACGCGGTCCGCTCCGTGCTTGGTGCGGGTAAACACTAACGTCTGGTGTACGTTGCTTTGACGGATGGTATCAATCAGCAGTTCCCGTTTCTCCGCCTTTTCCACCAAAAAAACCTTCTGCTCGATTTTTTCCACGGGCTTTGCAGACGGCGTAATGGCAATGCGCGCCGGATTGGTCAGCAAGCTGTCTGCCAACGCCGCGATTTCCTTCGGAATGGTGGCGGAGAACAAAAGCGTCTGCCGCTTGGCGGGCAAATACTTGATAATCCGCTTGACATCCGGGAAAAAGCCCATATCCAACATGCGGTCGGCCTCGTCCAAAACAAAGTATTCGACCTTATTGAGTTTGACGATCCCCTGTCCCATCAAATCCCACAAACGCCCGGGGGTGGCAATCAGAATGTCTGCACCGCGCGCAATGGCCTCCACCTGCGGGACCTGAGACACACCGCCAAAGATAACCGCCGCCGTACACGGCGTATACCGGGCATACTGGCATACATTTTCATAAATTTGCAGCGCCAGTTCGCGTGTCGGCGTCAAAATCAGCGCACGGACTACGCCGGGTTTTCCATTTTCCCGGCCAAGGCGCTGGATGATCGGCACAGAAAACGCACAGGTTTTACCGGTACCGGTCTGCGCACAGCCCATTAGATCATGGCCTTCCAAAACCGGCGGAATTGCCTTCTGCTGAATTGGTGTGGGTTCTTCATACCCAGCCTCGCGCAGCGCCTTGAGTATACTTTTTTCAATCTTCAAATCACTAAATTTCATATCCCTATTTCGATTCCTTTTCAAAACTGGTGCGTTTCGGCAAATCCTGCTTGCCCGATTGCACCGTAATGTGTTATACTGTTTTACAGTTGCCTTTGTTTAACTGTAAAATGCTATGAGGTGAAATCTTTGCTCGAAATCATATCCCATGTCCTGCCGGAAGCATTTTTCGACGTTTTGAAGACCATCCCACTGCTTCTTGTGGTGTATGCCCTTCTCTATTATATCGAAAACCGGCTGACCAATACGCCCGCGCTCCTATCCCGTGCCGCGCAGTTCGGCCCCGTGGTCGGTGCGCTGGCTGGAACCATCCCGCAATGCGGTTTCTCTGCGGCAGCAGCAGCGCTCTTCTCCGCCGGATATCTCGCGCCCGCAACATTGGTCGCTGTATTCCTCGCCACTTCGGACGAGGCGGTGCCTGTCATGCTGGCAGGCGGCGCAAGCGTACCGCAGGTCGTGCTGCTTCTGGTAGTCAAGTTTGCCATTGCCGTCATCGGCGGCTATATCTTACGCTATACCGTATTCCGCAGCCACCGTCCGCACAGCGACGAAGAACTGGAAATCGAAATGACCTCCTGCGATTGCAGCGCGGGTTCCCCGGTTTGGAGCGTGGTCTGGCACACTCTGAAAACCGCATTTTTCCTCTTTGCCGTTCTTTTTGTCCTGAATATGGTCGTACACCTCATCGGTGAGGAAGTGCTGGCCTCCCTCCTGCTGTCCGACAGCATTTTTCAGCCGCTCCTGTGCGCCATCCTCGGCCTGATCCCCAGCTGCGCTATGAGCGTGCTGCTCTCCGAATTGTTTGTCGGCGGCACCATCAGCTTCGGCGCACTGATTGCCGGCCTTTCAACCGGCGCCGGCTTTGGCTACATCGTACTGTTCGAGGAAAAAGAGGGCCGGCATCGCGCACTGCCCGTCATCGCGGCGACATTTGCCGTGGCGGTTATCGGCGGCACGCTGGTGCAGGTATTCTTCGGATAAACGAAGTCCTTATGAACGGTCTTTCCTTACGGAAAGACCGTTTTTTTATCCCAGTTCGTGCAGCAATTCCAGCGCATTGTGTGCCCACGCCAGATCAATCTTGGTGAAATCCCCACCGGGCGTATACAAATAGGTTTCTACGTCCTCCCGCAGGCGCTGATAGACGGAACCGGGCATTGCCGCATACTGCTCCGCCCCATCGGACAACACGGCAACAAAGCGGAAATCCCCTGTGCGCTCATCCAGTTCATGGAACAGCAGCTCCACAACATCCAAATCATGGTTTAACTGCGTAAACAGCAGCAGCTTCATGATTTCCACCGCGCGGTCATCCAATCCCCGTTCCAGAATGTTGATCTTCTCGCGGAATGCGTTCAAACAGTCCACCAGCCGCAGGGTATATCCTGCCAATGGGTCAAACTGCGCCTTGGGGGCTTCCCCTTCTTCCGGCCACAACCAAACCATAAACTGGTTGGCCATGTCATGATACAGACAGGGATGCACCACCAGAGCGGTTTCACCGCAATTTGGGCATTTCACGCGGAAGCAGGATAAATCCTGCACCTGCGCCCGCAATTCCGGATTGCGGTCAATGTTGATGTGGTCATGCACTTTGTGGTCGGTTTCGACCTGACAATGCGGACAAGTGATCCTCATATTTTCGCTTTTCCTCCTCGGTATATGCCCAATCTAATGTATTATACCACACGATAAAACCATGAAGCAAGCAATGTCGATGCGCAATCCCATAAATATTGAAAAAATAAAAACGCATGGTGCATTTCCATGCGTTTTTACAGTGCAATGGCCTACGCAGGAGTACCGAACAGCAGCGGGTCGTGCATCGCCAACCGTATCACCCAGATGCCCGCCCAGAGCGCCATCACGCCCCACAGGAAAATCCGTTCGCGCCTTTCCGTGCCAAGCAAAGGTTTTTTCCGGAACAGCACCAAAATCACCACCGGCGGCAGCACATAGATCATGGGATGGTACCGGAATGCTGTCCACCAATCCAGCCGCAACAGTGCTGCGGCTGCACGCGACAGGCCACAGCCCGGACAAGGAATGCCGGTAAAGTGCTGCACCGGGCAGCCCCATCCCAGCATCGAGGCCGACACGAAGGCTGACGCAGTCAGCGTCAGCAACACCAGCAAGCCGTATACCCCTTTTTTCATTTAGCCCTGATAAGTCTCGCGGAACTCCAAGAATTCATCGTAGGTGCATTCCTTATCCAGCACGCCCTTTTCGCGGATTTCAATGATGCGCGTTGCAATCGTCTGGACAAACTCATGGTCATGCGAGGCAAACAATACGGTGCCCTTGAAATCACGTACGCCATTGTTAACCGCCGTGATCGACTCCAAATCAAGATGGTTGGTCGGCTGGTCAATAACCAGCACGTTCGAACCGAACAGCATCATACGCGCCAGCATCAGGCGCACCTTTTCTCCGCCCGACAGCACACGCACCGGCTTATATACATCATCGCCCGAAAACAGCATCCGCCCGAGGAAACCGCGGAGCGTGCTTTCCAGTGTATCCGTGCGCGAATACGGCGCAATCCAGTCCAGCATGTTCTCGGTATGGCCTTCAAAGAACTCGTTGTTATCCTTGGGGAAATAGCTCTGCGAAGTGGTAACGCCCCATTTGAAGCTGCCCTCGTCCGGCTTGATCTCCCCCATCAAAATCTGGAACAATGTGGTCATCGCGAGTTCATTATCCGAAATGAATGCAATCTTATCTCCACGGCGTACAATAAAGGATACATTATCCAGTACTTTCTCGCCGTCAATCGTCTTGGAGATCCCGCGCACCTCCAGAATATCCTTGCCCGCTTCACGGTCGGCCGCAAACGACACCCACGGATAACGACGCGAAGACGCCGGCAGTTCCTCCACCGTCAGTTTATCGATCAGCTTGCGGCGGCTGGTTGCCTGACGGGACTTGGACTTATTGGCAGCAAACCGCTGGATAAAGTTCTGCAATTCCTTGATTTTCTCTTCATTCTTGCGGTTCTGATCCTTGATCATGCGCTGGATGAGCTGCGAGGACTCATACCAGAATTCGTAGTTGCCGACATACAGCTTGATCTTGCCATAGTCGATATCCACGATATGCGTACAAACATTGTTCAGGAAGTGACGGTCATGCGAAACGACCAGCACCGTTCCTTCGAAATCCGCCAGAAAATCTTCCAGCCAACGCACTGCCTGAATATCCAGATGGTTGGTCGGCTCGTCGAGCAGCAGGATGTCCGGCTTGCCGAACAGCGCGCGTGCCAACAGCACCTTGACCTTTTCCACGTCTCCCAGGTACTGCATTTCGGTATAAAGGATGGCATCCGCATCCAATCCTAAGCCGTTGAGCAGCTGACCCGCTTCAGTTTCTGCATCCCAGCCGCCCATCTCGGCAAATTCCGCTTCGAGTTCCGCCGCCTTATTGCCATCCTCCTCGGTAAAGGGGTCCTTCATATACAGGGCGTCTTTTTCCCGCATGACCTCCAGCAGGCGCGGGTTGCCACCCAGAACCGTATTGAGTACGGTCTCTTCATTAAACGCAAAATGGTCCTGTTTCAAAACGCTCATACGCGTCTTGGGCGCAATCGACACCGTACCCGTGGACGGGTCGAGGTCGCCCGATAAGATGCGCAGAAACGTGGATTTACCTGCACCATTGGCGCCGATGACGCCATAGCAATTCCCTTCCGTAAACTTCAAATTCACGTCTTTAAACAGCGGTTCCCCGCTGAAATTCAAGCTCAGATCGCTGATTGTGATCATGCCGTTATCTGCCTCCTGTTGGTCGTTTTTCAATCTGTAACAGTATATCACAGAAAGCTTGCTTTTCACAGTTTTTTTACACAATGATCTGCATTTTTGGTGATGTTGTATTGAAACCGAGCCGCACAGGGTCTATACTATATTTATTCTAATCAAGGAGGTTTTTCCCATGTCTAACCTAATGCAGATTATCAAATCCCGCCGCTCTACGCGTGCGTTCGAATCCAAACTCCCACCGAAAGACCAAGTCATGCATCTGGTCGAGGCCGCTGAGTGGGCGCCTTCCGGAATGGGCAAATATTGTTGGCATTTCACCGTGGTGTACAGTGCCGAAAAGTCCCTTGCACTGGCACGCGCAGTCGCTGAAGCAGACAATCGCGGCCCGGAATACAATTTCTACGGTGCGCCAGTCAACATTATTATCTCCTACAAACGCGATGAGCATCACGCCTTCGTCGATGGTGCCGCAGCAATGGAAAACCTGCTGCTGATGGCGACCGAACTCGGGCTCGGCTCGTGCTGGATCAACCAGATCCGTGAATGCTGCGACAACGCGAAGGTGCGCGCACTGCTGACCGAATACGGCGTACCGGAAGACCATATCGTCATCTGTCCCGCTGCTATCGGCTATATCGCGAAAGAGACACCCGCAAAACCCCGCAAGGAAGGCGTTGTTTCCATCGTGGAATAAAGGAGGCCTGCAAGCATGGATGCACAAATTGCCAAGCTGAAAGAATGGATTGACGCCAGCGATAACATCGTTTTCTTCGGCGGCGCCGGCGTGTCTACCGAAAGCGGCATTCCCGATTTTCGCTCGGTAGACGGTCTGTATCACCAACAATACAAATATCCGCCGGAAACGATTTTAAGCCACACCTTTTTCATGGCGGAACCGGAGGAATTTTACCGCTTCTACCGCGCAAAAATGCTGGCACTTGACGCTGAGCCCAATGCTGCCCATCTCAAGCTTGCCGAATGGGAACGCATGGGCAAATGCCGTGCGGTTGTCACGCAGAATATCGACGGCCTGCACCAGAAGGCAGGCTCCAAAGAGGTTTTGGAACTGCACGGTTCCGTGCTACGCAACTATTGTATGCGCTGCCGCAAACCGTACGACGTGCATGAAATCGCCGCCGGGACGGGCGTTCCCAAATGCGAATGCGGCGGTATCATCAAACCGGATGTTGTACTGTACGAGGAAAGCTTGGACAGTTACACCATCAACAAAAGCGTGGAATACATTCGGAATGCAGATATCCTGATCATCGGCGGAACCTCACTGGCCGTGTATCCGGCCGCCGGGCTGATCGACTACTACCGCGGCAATAAACTGGTTTTGGTCAACAAGTCCGAAACACCCGCTGACCGCCGCGCCAATCTGGTGATCCATGCGCCGATCGGCGAGGTTTTCTCCCAACTGTAATTTTGTTCTGCAACAAAATCCCTATTCTCTTGCATGTTTTATCCCCTTTTCGGCCATACTATGGAAAACCGGAAAGGGGAGTTTTCATGTTTCTTGATAAACTTGCATTGATTCTTGCCATCATTGGCGGCCTGAACTGGGGCAGCATCGGCCTGTTCGGCTTTGATCTGGTCGGTTTCCTCTTTGGCGGACAGGCCAGCGCCATGAGCCGTATCATTTTTGCCCTTGTGGGGCTGGCGGCGCTTTGGTGCATTTCCCTGCTGTTCCGCGGCAATAGCGACACTGAGGAGCGCCATACTTCTTAAAAGAAAAACCGCTGCAGCAGCAGCGGTTTTTCTTTTAAACGTACTTAAAACGCAATTTTCTCCGCAATATACGCAGCAACATCTTCGATCTTGATGCGCTCCTGTTCCATGGTATCGCGGTCACGGACGGTCACACAGCCGTCCTGCTCGGTTTCAAAGTCCACCGTGACGCAATACGGCGTGCCGATTTCGTCCTCACGGCGGTAACGCTTGCCGATCGAACCGGCATCATCAAAGTCCACCGAGAACTGCTTGGAAAGCATCTGCCAAACCGGCATTGCCTTTTCCGACAGCTTCTTGGACAACGGCAGCACAGCCGCCTTAAACGGCGCCAGTGCCGGATGCAGACGCAGCACGGTACGCACATCATCCTTGCCATTCTTGTCCTGACCGACAACTTCCTCGTCGTACGCATCGCACAGGAAAGCGAGCGCCACACGGTCAGCACCGAGCGACGGCTCAATAACATACGGAATATACTTTTCGTTCGCTTCCTGATCGAAGTATTCCATCGAAACACCCGAGGTGTTCTGATGCTGGGTTAAGTCGAAGTCGGTGCGGTCAGCAATGCCCCACAGCTCGCCCCAGCCAAACGGGAACAGGAATTCGATATCGGTAGTCGCGTTGGAGTAGTGGCTCAGCTCTTCCGGATCGTGGTCGCGCAGACGCAGGTTCTCGTCCTTCATGCCGAGGGACAGCAGCCAGTTATGGCAGTAATCCTTCCAGTACTTAAACCACTCCAGATCGGTGCCGGGCTTGCAGAAGAATTCCAGCTCCATCTGCTCGAATTCTCTGGTACGGAACGTGAAGTTCCCCGGCGTAATCTCGTTCCGGAAAGAT
>CALWEB010000155.1 GCA_944376955.1 uncultured Agathobaculum sp.
CATGGCGGGTTAACGGAATGGGGGAACGAAGTATGCAAAACAAACTGGATTTTTTAATCGAGCGCGTGCAAAAGCAAAATCCGCAGGCCAACATCCGCAAAATCCGTGCGGCTTATGAGTGCGCGGCCGCCGCGCATGAGGGACAAAAGCGCAAAAACGGCGAGCCGTATATCATCCATCCGGTTTCGGTCGCGGAAATCGTGGTCGAAATGGGGTTGGATACCGACTCGATCTGCGCGGCGCTGCTGCATGACTGCATCGAGGACACCAACTTCGGTTATAAGGAAATTGAGAACAAGTTCGGCACACCGGTTGCGGAACTGGTGGACGGTGTTACCCGCTTGGGGATGCTGCGCTATTCCAAAGAACAGGAGCAGTTTGAGGACCTGCGCAAGATGTTCCTTGCCATGGCAAAGGACATCCGCGTTATCCTGATCAAATTGGCTGACCGTCTGCATAACGCGCGCACCTTCCAGTACCTGCCCGAGCGCAAGCAGCGGGACAAGGCGCTGGAGACCATGGAGATCTATGCGCCGATTGCGCACCGCTTGGGCATGAGCCGCATCAAGTGGGAACTGGAAGACCTGTCGCTCAAAATCCTCGACCCGATCGGCTACAACGAGATCGTGGAAGGGCTGAAAAAGCAGAGCGAGCAGCAGGAGGTTTTCCTCAAACGCATTCAGGACCGCATCAGCGCCAAGCTGGCCGAAGCCCATATCAAAAACACGATTTCGGCGCGCGTCAAGCACATTTATTCGATTTACCGCAAAATGTATGCCCAGCACAAGACGATCGACGAGATTTACGATATCTGCGCGGTGCGTGTCATTGTGGACACAGTAGCGGACTGCTACAACGTGCTTGGCTATGTGCATGATCTCTACAAGCCCATCCCGGGGCGGTTCAAGGACTATATCTCGACCCCCAAGCCCAACGGCTACCAGTCGCTGCACACGACGGTCATCGGCCGCGCGGGCGTGCCGTTCGAAATCCAGATCCGCACGACGGAAATGCACAAGATGGCGGAATATGGTGTTGCAGCACACTGGAAATATAAGCAGGGCTTAACCAAAAAGGGCAATGAGGAAACCTTCGCGTGGATCCGCCAGCTGCTCGAAGCGCAGCAGGATACCGAAGCCGAGGACTTCATCAAGAACATCAAGGTTGATTTGTTTGCCGACGAGGTGTTTGTCTTTACGCCCAAGGGCGATGTGGTCAACATGCCCGCGGGCGCGACGCCGATCGACCTTGCCTACGCCATCCACTCGGCGGTCGGCAACCGCATGACCGGCTGCAAGATCAACGGTCGTATTGCGCCGATTGATAGCCAGCTGAAAAACGGCGATATCGTCGAGATCCTGACCTCCAAGGAGGCACACGGGCCGAGCCGCGATTGGGTTAAGATCGTCAAAACCACCGAGGCGCGCAACAAGATCAAGCAGTGGTTCAAGAAGGAGTGCCGCGAGGAGAATATCGTCAACGGGCGCGAGGATCTGGACCGTGAACTGCGTGCGAATCTGTTGTACAACGGCTTTTATGAGAATGAGGAAGTGCGCAAGAACACGCTCAACAAGTTCTCGTTTAATACGCTCGATGAGTTGTACGCTGCGATTGGTTACGGCGGCATCACGCTGACCAAGGTCATCAACAAGGTCAAGGACGATGTCGGCAAGCTGCGCCGCCAGCGCGAGCTGGCCGAGCGGGCGGCCCATCCGCAGCCCGAACAGCAGCCCAAGCGCGTCACCCGCTCCACGACCGGCGTGGTCGTGGAAGGCATCGACAACTGTCTGGTCAAATTCGCGCGCTGCTGCACGCCAATCCCGGGCGACGAGATTGTGGGCTTTGTCACACGCGGCTATGGTGTATCCATCCACCGGCGCGACTGCGTCAACGTGCATATGCACGAGGACCCGGACCGCTGGGTGCGCGCATGGTGGGACGAGGATCTGGCGATTTCCGACCGCACCAACCGTTTCTCGACCGGCTTGCAGATCTCGACGCGCAGCCGCATCGGCGTGCTGAGCGACGTGACCGCGGTGCTGGCTGCCTGCAAGATCAATGTACACGAGATCTCCGCGCGCGACTTAAACGATGGCTATGGCGTGATCAATGCGATGGTGGACGTCGCGGGCGTGCATCAGCTTGACAATCTCATCAGCCGCCTGCGCTCGATCAAGGGCGTGGTCGACGTGACGCGCACGGTGGATACAAACTAAAACTTTAAAACCAAGGAACAAGCATGCAGAAAAAATATTTCTTTTTTGATATCGATGGCACGCTGGCGACCGGTCTGACGACCATCATGCCGGAGAGTGCAAAGCGGTGTATTGCGCGGCTGCGGGAGAACGGCCATTTCACCGCGCTGGCAACCGGCCGTTTGCAGGCTTCCGCGGCACAGGTCGCGGCGCGGTACGGCTTTACCCATTTTGTGGCGGACGGCGGATACAGCCTGACGCTGGACGGGAAGATCATCGAAATGCGCAGCCTGCCTGCGGCAGACTGCATTTCCCTGATCGACCGGCTGGTCCGGCAGGATATCCCGTGGGCGGTGTCGGTCGGGAACGAGCGGCTCTGCCTCACCTCGGACGAGCGTTTTTTATCGGTCGCCCCGGCGGACTATTTTCCGGTCAAAGTGGACCCGCTGTTCGATTACCACGGCATGAAGCGGCTGTATAAGGTTTATATGGCCTGTACGCCGGAAAACGAGGATCAGATCGATTTCGGCGGCCTGTCGACCGTACGCTATAACCGGGATGTGCTGTTCATTGAGCCGACCGAAAAACAGCAGGGTATCCGGCGCATGCTGGATATCCTGGGAGCAGCGGACGAGGATGCCATTGTGTTCGGCGACGGCACGAA
>CALWEB010000156.1 GCA_944376955.1 uncultured Agathobaculum sp.
CATCACACGGCGCCTTAATCTCGTTCATCGTCTTCATTGCCTCGATGATGAACAGTGTGTCGCCCTCCTTGACCTTCTGGCCGACCAGCACAAACGGCGGCGCGTCCGGCGCGGGAGAGGAATAGAATGTACCCACCAGCGGGCTCTTGACCGGCGTACCGGCAGGCAGATCGTCTGCTACCGCAGCAGCCGGTGCGGTTTCTCCTGCAGCGGCAGCCGGCGCAGCGGCGACCGGAGCAGCCGCGACCGGAACCACCGGCGCCGGCGGCGCGGACTTGATCTTGATCTTCACGTCGTCCATCTCCAGCTCAACCTCACCCAGACCACGGGTCTTGAGTGCGTCCATCAGCTCGACGGCGACGTCCTTGAGTTCCTTGATATCCATTGTCTTACACCTTCTTAATCAGGATGCAGGCATTGTGCCCGCCAAAGCCCAGCGAGTTGGAAATCGCCACGTTCACCGGCATCTCAACCGCCTGATTGGGCGTGATATCCAGATCGCACTCGGGATCGGCCTCCTGATAGCCGATGGTCGGCGGGATCACGCCGTCGCGGATCGCCATGACACAGGCGATGGCTTCCACAGCCGCCGCGCCGCCGAGCAGATGGCCGGTCATCGACTTGGTCGAGGATACTTTCACCTTGTAAGCCGCATCCCCAAACGCCTTTTTGATGGCGATGGTCTCATACTTTTCGTTCAGCGGGGTCGAAGTGCCGTGCGCGTTGATATAATCCACGTTCGCCGGGGTCAGACCCGCGTCCGTAATCGCGCCCAGAATGGCGTGCGCCGCCGCTTCGCCGTCCGGCGAGGGGCTGGTGATATGGTAAGCGTCGCCCGAAGCGCCGTAGCCCGCAACCTCCGCCAGAATGGTCGCACCGCGCGCCTGTGCGTGGCTCAAGCTCTCCAGCACAAGGCAGCCCGCGCCTTCGCCCATGACAAAGCCCGAACGGCGTGCGTCAAACGGGATGGATGCGCAGGTCGGATCGTCGCCCGTATGGACGGCCTTCATGTTCTGGAAGCCCGCCATCGAAATCGGAATGATGCCGTTTTCCGTGCCGCCGCAGATCACGACATCCTGATACCCGTGACGGATGGTGCGCATCGCCTCACCGATGGCATGGTTGCCGGTTGCGCAAGCGGAAACCGGGCAGAAGTTCTCGCCCTTGAAGCCAAAACGCATCGAAATATACGCCGCCGCCATGTTGGCGATCATCTCCGGGATGCACAGCGGGGATACACGGCCCGGCCCCTTTTCGTTCAGCTTGGGGATCTCCTGCTCGGCAATGTGCAGACCGCCCACGCCCGAGCCGTAGATCACGCCCGTGCGGTAGGGATCAAAATTGCCTTCCTTCAGGCCCGCCTGATCGACTGCCTGCTGGGCCGCCGCCAGCGCAAAATGGCAGTTCACATCCATGCGGCGCGCCTCGCGCTTGTCCACATACTGGGTCACGTCAAAATCCTTGACCTCAGCGGCCAGCTTTACCTTATAATCGGTTACGTCAAACTTGGTGATCGGCCCGATGCCGCACTTGCCGGCCTTGAGCGACGCCCAAAACGTTTCCACGTCATTGCCGACCGGCGTGATCGCGCCCATACCGGTGATGACTACTCGTTCCATCAAAGCATCTCCTTTTCCCTCATACTCCCTGCGGCCGAATCCCGCCGCGGGCCCTTTCTCAGATCATGCCGCCGTCTGCCACGATCACCTGGCCGGTGACATAGCTTGCCGCATCCGACGCCAGGAACGCCACCACGCCCGCGATCTCCTCTGGCTTGCCGAAGCGGCCGAGCGAAATCTGCTTGACGGCGCCTTCCTTGACGGCATCCGGCAGCACCTGCGTCATATCCGTATCAATAAAGCCGGGCGCCACCGCGTTGACCGTGATGCCGCGCGCACCGAGCTCCTTGCTGGCGGTCTTGGTCATGCCGATCAGACCCGCCTTGGCAGCGGAATAGTTGATCTGCCCCGGGTTGCCCACAATGCCGGCAACCGAAGCAATATTGATGATGCGGCCCTGCTTGGCGCGCATCATCATCGCGCCGCACTGGCTGATCATGTTGAACGCGCCCTTGAGGTTGGTGCGGATAACCGCGTCAAACTGGTCTTCCTTCATGCGGACCATCAGGCCGTCACGCGTGATGCCCGCGTTGTTGACCAAGATATAGGGCACACCCATTTCTTCCTTGATTTCCTTAAGTGCCTTGCCGCAGGCGTCGTAATCCGAAACGTCCCACTGCTTGACAACGGCTTTGACACCGTGTGCGCGGCACTTTTCCGCGACCGCCTCGGCCTTTTCAACCGAAGAGGCGCAGTTGATCACAATATCATGGCCGTCCGCGGCCAGCTTTTCCGAAATGGCCGCGCCGATGCCGCGCGAGCCGCCGGTGACGATTGCAATTCCCATCGTTTCTCTCCTTATTCGAAACGCTTATACGCGTTTTTCAGCAATTCCTCGGCTTCCTCCGTCATGCCGCGGATGATATCCGCGCACGGGCGCAGTTCCTTGAGCATACCCGCGATCTGGCCGGACATGAAGGTGCCTTCTTCGTAGTTGCCATCCTGCACCGCCTTGCGCAGCGAACCTGCGGTCGCGGCTTCCAGCTCCTCGAGCGACTTGTCGGTGTTGATCTTTTCCAGCTCGAGGCACTTGCGCGCCATCGGGGTTTTGAGCGAACGCACCGGGTGGCCGGACGGGCGTCCGGTGACCACAGTCGAAATATCGGTCGCCTTGAGAACCAGTTCCTTATACTTATCTGCGATGAAGCACTCGTCGGATGCAAGGAACACCGTGCCGCACTGCACGCCCTCCGCGCCCAGCATGAACGCCGCCGCCATGCCGCGACCGTCCGCAATGCCACCGGCCGCAACGACCGGAATGCTCAGCGCGTCCACCACCTGCGGCACCAGCGGCATGGTCGTCAGCTCACCAATGTGGCCGCCGCCCTCCATGCCTTCCGCAATAACGGCATCCGCGCCCGCGCGCTCCATGCGCTTGGCAAGTGCCACCGACGCGACAACCGGCATGACCTTGATGCCTGCGTCCTTCCACGCTGCCATATACTTGCCCGGATTGCCCGCGCCCGTAGTCAGCACCTCGATCTTTTCATCGACTGCCAGCTGCGCCAGGTCGTCTGCATTCGGGGAGAGCAGCATGATGTTCAGGCCGAGCGGCTTGTCCGTGATTGCACGCGCCTTGTGGATCTCCTCGCGGATGAAATCCACCGGGGCTGCGCCGCCTGCGATGATGCCAAGGCCGCCTGCCTTAGATACCGCCGCCGCGAGGTGGTGCTCCGCAACCCACGCCATTGCGCCCTGCACAACCGGATACTCGATCCCGAGCAATTCTGTGATCTTGGTTTTCATTGAACTCTCTCCTTTACAGTTTCAGTACAAACGCGCCATAAGTCAGGCCGCCGCCGAACCCGGTGCATACGATGGTCTGCCCTTCGTGCAGCAGGCCGTTTTTCCGCATTTCGTCCAGGCAGATCGGCACGGAAGCCGACGAAGTGTTGCCGAAGCGGTCCATATTGACATAAACCTTTTCTTTGGGGAGATGGTAGCGCTTGGCGATGACATCAAGGATGCGCAGGTTGGCCTGATGCGGCACCACCCAGTCGATTTGCTCAGCCGGCACGCCTGCGCGCTGCAAAGCCGTGTCAATCGCCAGCGGCACAGCGTGCGCCGTAAAGCGGACGACCGCCGCGCCCTGCATCTTGAGGAAACGCGCCTTTGGGTCCACCGGGCGCTCCGCCGCGAACGGGTCTTCGACCGGCAGCGCCTCCATGTACAGGTATTCCGCGCCCGAGCCGTCCGCCGCGATAAAGGTGGACTGGATGCCAACATTCTCATTTTCGGTCGCGCGGTAAACCGCCGCGGCCGCACCGTCGCCAAACAGAATGCAGGTCGAGCGGTCGGTGTAATCCGTGATGCGGTGCAGCGTTTCCGCCGAAACCACCAGCACGGTCTTGGCCTTGCCTGCCTTGATGAAGCTGTCCGCGATATCGGTCGCGGAAACGAAGCCCGCGCAGGCGTTGTTGATATCGATCGCACCCACCTGCCGCGCGCCCAGTTTGTCCTGCAAGACGCTCGCGGTGTTCGGGGTGTTGGTGTCCGGCGTGCAGGTGCTGACCAAAATCAGGTCGAGTTCCTCCGCCGAAATGCCAGCGTCCGCCAGCGCGTTCTGCGCCGCGCCCAGGGCAAGCTCCCAAGTGTGGGTATTCTTGGCGATGCGGCGCTCTTTGACGCCCGTGCGCTTAACGATCCATTCATCGTTGGTGTCCACCATGGTTTCGAGCATTGCGTTGGTCAGTACAAAATCCGGGATGCACGAACCCGTTCCGATCAGTTGACTGTTGATGATTTCCACGCTCCCCAAAAGTTCAAATCGCTCTCCCAAAGCGTGGAAAAGCGACAATAGTTTGATTGACAAAGTAATCCTTGACTATTATAATAAAAGGACACGAAAATGTCAACCTT
>CALWEB010000157.1 GCA_944376955.1 uncultured Agathobaculum sp.
ATCCTTCGCAACGCCGGTCGGCTCGCCCTTGGTGGCAATGTTGAACGGACGGGACAGCTTGTAGTCGCCGCTCTTGACCGTATCAACCGTGGCATCCACACCGTCTACCTGAATCGCCTTCACCGTACCGTTCAGCGAACCGAGCGAAACATAACCGATTGCACTCTCGTTGCCGGCTACGCTGGTCAGTACCACATCGGTCTTGTTGGCGATTTCCGCATCGACCGTGGTGTTATCGCCGTTATCGTCCTCAACGCCGGTCAGCTCAACAAATGCGCTGCGCGTGCCCGAACCGTCCTCACGGGAAATGACCGTGATCGCGCCGGAAGTACCGGTGGATGCACTGTCGTCCGCACCGGACTCGTTGGTGCTTGCATCATTGCCGCCGCAGCCAGCCAGTGCGCCGCACAGCATCAGGCCTGCCAGAAGCAGGGATACACTCTTTTTCATACTTTGAATTTCTCCTTTTCATTCAGATCTTGTTTTTCGTTACAAGCATATCTTACAGGGGCAATGTAAAATCCAAAAGCCCGTGTATGTAAAATCCATGTAAAGCGAAAAGAATTGTGTAAAGTGCGCAAAAAAAGACGGCAAAACCGCAGTTTTGTCGTCTTTTTTCCTGTGTTATTCTGTTTTCCCGGCAGGCGCGGAACAAGCACTCAGGTTTTGCCGCCCGGGTTGCTTTTCCGTTTGCGGAAATATCCCAGATACAATACCGCCGCCGCCATGCTCCAGAAATAGGCCATCATGTACGGCACTTCGAAAATATTTTCGAAATAGCAGTGTACCAGCACGCCGCACATACCTGCGAACATGGATACCGCCAGCACACGGGTGCGATCGGTCTGGTTGAAATTCGTCCGGCCGATGGCGCGCAGGCACCACAGCACCATACCGATCAGCAGGATAATAAAGAAGATTAAACCGAGATAGCCCATCTCGACGAGCGTTTTCAGATAATAGTTATCCATGTAGAAATACTCGAAGGTGTCGGTCTCTTCGATGATCTTGTTCTGCATGGCGACCGCACCGCCGAAACGGCCCAGCCCGAAGCCCAGCCACGGGTTGGACTCATGCAACAGGTTCAGGCCCGTCTCCCAGCGCACCATACGGCCTGCCCGCTGGCTGGCCTCCATATAGTCTGCGGTGAACATATAGGTGATACGGTTCGCGATCGACGGGATCGCCAGCAGCGCACCCGCACCGGCCACCGCCATCAACGCAATCAGACGGCGGTCGAGGAAGATCGCAAACACGATCACTGCCACCACCAGACCACCCCAAGCACCCTTGGAGAACGTGAAAATGCAGCACAGGCACATCATGCCGGTCACGCCGATCGCCAGCACCTTGACCCACATCTGTTTGCAATAGTAAGCAAGTCCCGCCGCCATGGGCGCAAACAGCACCAGCAAGCTGCCCATGATGTTCGGGCTGCCGGTCAGTGAATAGACGCGCGTGCGCACGCTTTCCTCGGTCTGGGACACCCAGCCCGCCGGAATGGGCGCAGCGATGATATACTGGTAAATGCCGTGCAGCGCAATCGCCACCGCCATCACCAGCAGCGCGCCGTAAAAGATGGCGAAATCTCGATCGTCCTCAATCAGCCGTGTGACGAGGAAGAACCAGAACAGGTACTGCACCACCGCGCGGTAGCCGTCCAGCGCAATGGACGGATAGGGCGAAACCGCGCACATCAGGAAAAAGCCTACGCCGATGAACAGCAGCAGATAGGCGTCCACGGGCGTTGCACACGACTGGAGCGGCGCGCGGCGCATCGCCGTGTGCCACAGGATATAGGCAAACGCCGCGAGCATCAGGCATTCGTCCCACACCGAGCCGATAAAGGCGATCGGGATAAAATTGCGGATAAAGTAATCGAGCGGCAGGTACATCGCCAGACAGACCAGCAACAGACCGCGCACACCGAAAAAGCGGCACACACGGCCGACCACGCCGCCGCCGAGGAAGTTCGAAACCGGTTTCCAAATGGCAAGACAGAACCGGTAGATCAGGCTCTGCGCGGCCGCGTCACCCAAGCGCTCGACAAAATGCCGCAGCGCTGCGATCACGCGCGCGTAGCGGCTGCCCGCCGCCGTGCAGATGGGTGTGGCGCAAAAGCCGTCCCACAACCGGCGGAACCGGGAATCCGGATACGCCGCCGCGATTTTCCGGAAAAATCCCGCGATTGCGCCCTCGTGATACCACTCACGCAGGCGCAGCACTGCCCGCACCAGCAGGCTGTTTTGAAATATCGCTTTCATAGGCCTTACTCGCCGATCTGTACCGAATCAATGTTGCCGGTCGTCTCAAAGTCGTTGGTCTTGACGATGAACGTGCGGCCCGCACGCACTTCCTGCGTGCCGATCGAAGGCGCGGCTGTATCCTCCGCCACGGTGGTTTCGATGGTGAACACCAGATCCTTCTTCGTGCTGTCCAGTGCGTCCACAATGCGGCCGTCCGCCGTGGTCACCTGCTGCACATAGTCCTCAATCTGCATATCGGTGATCGTAGCATTGGTAAAGGAGCTGCCGCTGACGATCTTCTTGCCGACTTGGCTGTTGCGCTGCACTTCCTTGACCAGGAAAGGCGTTGCACCGCGCACGCGGACCACCACAGTCATCGGTACCTGCTTAGAAGTTGCCTCCGCAATCTGCGGCGCAAACAGCTTATACCCTATGCCGGCAATGACAGCGATCGCTGCCACCAGCACAAGCAGATCGACGATGTTGATCACGCCGAACAGCTTGCCCTTTTCATTGATAATCTTCATATTTTTCCTCCGTTGGTAGGTTTGCGGCCGGTTTTCCGGTATCAAACAGGAATGCCGCTTTGCGGCTATTATACCACAGCAGAGGACAGGCGGCAAGGATTATCCCATGATCTCGTGCCACCAATCGGCCAGTTTGCACCGGAAGATCACGGCATCCCCATGGTCCGATGGTGCAGCCGCCTCGTCGCAGGTGATGGAAAACGCCGTACACCACCATGCTGTTTTGGGCTGCGGCGGCGCAAATGCCCCGGCCAGCAGCACACTGCACGCGGTTGCCACTGCAATGATTGCCCGTTTGTTCTGTTCTGTCATAAAAAATACCGCCTTCCGTCATCTGGTGTCCCCAGTATGCCCGGAGGGCGGGTGGATTATACTATTTCGGTCAGGAATGTGTCCGCAAAGCGGCGGGACAGCATCTTCGCTGCGGTTCTGGCGCGTCCTTCGTCCGCGAACAGGCCGTACACGGTCGGCCCGGAACCGCTCATCAGCGCGCCGTCCGCCCCATTTTCCACAAGGAACGCCTTGATCTCCCCGATCTGGCGGCGCTTGGACGCGGTCACGGTCTCCATGACGTTATTGAGGCGCTTGCATACCCCCGCAAAGTCGCCGTTTTCCAGCGCGCGGATCATCCCCGCGGTGTCCGGCCGTTTTTTCAGTTCCACCGCGTCAATCTGTTCATAAATCTCCTTGGTGGAAACGCCAAACGGTGGTTTGCACAGCACCACCCAACAGTGCGGCATGGGCGGCAGGGCGGTCAATTCTTCCCCGATGCCCTCGGCCAGCATGGTGCCACCGCGCAGGCAATAGGGCACGTCCGCGCCGAGTTTGAGCCCCATTTCGCACAGTTCGTCATCCGTCAAGCCGGTTTCGTGCAGCGTGTTCAAGGCACGCAGCACCGC
>CALWEB010000158.1 GCA_944376955.1 uncultured Agathobaculum sp.
GGAGAAACTCCTGCGACATTCCGATACCGGTGTCCTGCACTGATAACTCGTACTGGCTGTACTTATCCAACTCGTTTTCGGTCAGGTGAATGGTGATTTGCGCGCCAGTTTCACTGTATTTGAAGGCATTGGACAGTAAATTGTTCAGAATCTGACTGATCCGTGTGGCGTCACCCATCACCATGTCGTGCTGTACAGCACAGTCAAGTGACAGGATTTTTCCTTCGATTTTTGCCTGGTGACGGAAGAACTCTACACAATCATCCACACATTGACGCAGATTGACTGGATGATAGTCCAAAGAAATGTGCCCCTGTTCCATGCGGGAGATTTCCAGTACATCATTGACAAGATCTAACAGCTGCTGCCCGGCAAGCCGGATTTTATCCAGCAGGTTTTTCAGTTTACTCTCGTCATGCAGGCTGTGCTGCGCCAAGTCGGACAGCCCAATAATAGCGTTAAGCGGTGTGCGCATATCGTGCGACATATTGCTGAAGAACGCATTTTTATCTGCTTCGCTGCGGTGGGACAGCTCCAGCGCGTTCTGCAGCAGTTCCAGATGCTCAAGCTGGCGGGTTTTCTCCTGATTAACCTCACGGAAAGCGAGCACTACCTCATCTTGGGCAAAGGTTTTGTCAAACAGGATGCTGACATTCACCCACCGTTCCCCGCTTTCAAAGCGGCGTAAATAGTCACCGCCAAATTCCGAAACCTGCTCCTGCACCAGCCGCTGAATGTTTTCCAAAGAAAAGCTGTTGGCAAATTCCTGATAGGTGCTTTGTGCTACGACAGCTTGTATCGTATGCAGCAAATCTGTATAGCGGCCGGTGGCACTAATCTGCTGCCGGGCATCCTTGGCGCGCTTGATGGCTTCGTAATTGCCGGTTTTGTAATTGACACGATAAATCGCATAATACAGGTTGCCAAGTGCGTGCACGGTATCATCGGTGCGGCGCATCCGACGGTTTAAACGATAGTCCCGAACGGACAGCAGGACTGCTGCAAGCAGGAACAGGAAGGACAGGAGCAGGAACAGACGGTAAATGCCGGTCAGCTCACGCAGCACTGTGCGGAAGGGGATGGTGAGAATGGTGGTCCAGCCATTACTCATCTGATAGTAGTAAACACCGCACAGGTTGCCGTCCGGCCCGGTGATACTGGCATCATAAGGGTCGAGCGAACCGGTTTGAATGCGCTGCATCAGGCTGTTCACATAAGGCTGCAGTTGCGTTTCTTCATGCTGGTACGCTTCGTGTGCGTACAGCAGCGTGCCTGTTTGCTCACAAAGAAAATAGGAACTGCCTTCGGGAAGGGATTGCACACTGTCGGTGGCGTGGAAGTCCTCCGGAAATACGTCGAACATCAGCATATTATCGGAATGTTGGGCTTTTTGCGCGATGGTAATGACTTGCTTCCCCGTAATGGCATCCTGATAGGCGGCGGTGAAAATAACCTCACCATTGGCTGCAATGGCCTGCCGGTACCAATCGGTTTGCCGGAAGTCGTAGGTTTCATCGCCCGACCACGGGTTGGCAGCTACAATATGCCCGCTAACGATGGCATATAGATCAACCGAGTCATCCTCAAGTACTTGCGGCATTTTGTTGAAAAAACTCTGGAGCCACGTCTGAAGCTGTTTTTCACTGGCATTTGTTTCGGTCATCTGATCCAGATACTGTGTGCCAAGCTTGATCATGGCGCTGTAAGTATCGATGTGGTTCTGTTCCTCGGCTGCGTAATTCTGTGTCAGGGACGTACCAAATTGTTGGGCGTTTTGCAGTAGCTTTTCGCGCATCAGGTACAGGCTGAAAATGGTCAGGGCGGCAAAGAACAACAAAAATAAGATGTTTAGCCATAGGTGGTGCAGCGTGGTGCTACGCCTTTTGATGGGGTGTTTCATTTGCTTTCTCCTTCCAGAGGATATCCATTGCCAGTATGGTGCATGGACAGGGATTTGTCAATTCTCAGCAGCGGAAATGATGGAATTTTGCAAAGAATTTGAAAGCTTCTGCGGGTGTGCCTTGCCCGTCCTGGTTTTCTGAGGTATAATGAAAACAATTCCTGTTTCATGAAGCAAGCAGATACAAGGGAGGAGCCACAACATGGATCAGGCAGTTTTTCTGCAAAAACTGGACGGAGCCGGCATTAACACCCAGAAGGCGATCGGACGTTTTATGGGGAATACGGCTTTGTTTTTAAAATTTGTCCGCCGCCTGCCGGAGGCGCTCCGCTTTGGGGAAATCCGGGCGGCGTTGGAGCAACAGGATGACGAAACGTTTTATATGCTGGTACATACGCTGAAAGGAACGGCAGCCAATCTGTCCGCAGAGAACCTAGCTGAATGTGTGCAGGCTATTTTGGTGGAGTACCGTGCTTCCGGATTTAAGCATATGCGCAAATTGGATGGCCTGCTGGGGCAGGCCGAGGTGGAAAGTAAAAAACTGTCTGAAATCCTGCGGGATTTGGACGAGGCGATGCCGAATCCTTGATAAAGCGGCGATCGCATCAACCATTGGGAGGAAAATATATGGTACGAGATACGCTGCTGATCGTAGACGACTCCGAACTGGATCTAGCGATTTTAAATGAAATATTCAAAGGATTGTTCCGGGTGGAATGCTTTCAGGAGGCCAATCGGGCGATTTCCTTTTTGCAGAAACACACGGATCGGGTTTGTGCAGCATTGGTGGACATCTGTCTGGGGCGCCGTGGCGCAGGGTTTACGCTGCTGCACCGGATGCAAACCAATCCGATGACCATGCAGCTTCCTATCATCCTGATCACATCGGATGCCAATAAGGATTATGTGATCAGTGGTGTTGAGCAGGGCGCTGTGGATTTTCTGGTCAAGCCGGTGGATCCTCACTCGGTGCAGGAGCGGGTGTGCAGTATTGTTCGGTCGGCCTGGCCGGCAGGTGAGACCATCTTGGATCAGGATGCGCAGGTGCAGGAGGATAAACCGGCAGAGAATCTGCCGATGGAAGGGGCGTTTTCTCTGTTTTCCTGTTTGCCGGAACAGCTTTCTGCGGAGCAGGCGGCACAGCTTGTTGACGGTTGGGAGAAAAAACTCACTGCGCTGTGCAGTGCACGCAAAGGGTTTAAACTGACACCGAGCCCGGTGATTCCGCGGTTAACCGCGCTGTTGTGTGCAGCATGGCGTTCGTTACACGCAGACGAGGGCCTGACAGAATTGCAGGCTGCCTATGTGCAGCAAGCTGCACGAATTTGTGATGTCGGTTTGCTGGGTCTGCCGGATGAGATGATCGCGTTGGGAGCAGGACAGCCCGAGCCGGGTAGGGCTGGATATATGCGCCATACAGAGTTGGGATATGCGCTGCTGGAAAGCGACCGTCCGCATCCGTTTATGCAGATTTGTGCGGACGTGGCACGGTGGCATCATAAGAACCAGGATGGCACGGGGTATCCGGTGACACAATTAACCGTTACCGTTCCGCTGAGCGCACAGTTGGTACATGCTGCGATGCGCTGTGATTTGTATCTGCGCAAATATCAGGATAACCCGGATTGCTTTGACCGCGCGCTGCGCGCACTGTCCGGCGAAGCAGGGCATACCATTTCGGAAGAAATGTTCCAAGCCATCGAACATGCGCGCGAACCAATAGAAGAATTTTTGCTCAAGTACGGCTTTGGCGGCGCATAAGAGCGAAATTAGGTTGCATCACACGATGGTTTCATGGTAAAATACATTAGTTAAAGACAGAGGTTTGCGCGGATGACGATTCTTGGCATTGATCCCGGTTACGGTACCGTCGGTTATGGCGTGGTGCGGTTTGACAATACGAAATTTACGCCCGTACAGTACGGCGCGGCGACGACCAAGCCGGGGATGCCGATGCATCTGCGCCTGTGTGAAATCTATGATGATATCTGCACGCTGGTGGATACGTTCCACCCGGATGAAGTCGCCATAGAGGAATTGTTTTTTTCCAAAAATATCACGACCGGTATCCAAGTGGCGCAAGCGCGTGGGGTAATCCTGCTTGCGCTGGCGCAGAAAGGGCTCAATCCGGTTTCCTACACGCCGAATCAAGTGAAAATGGCGGTGGTGGGATACGGCAACGCGGAGAAGAAACAGATGATGGAGATGACCAAGAGCATCCTCCATTTGACCAAGCTGCCACGGCCGGACGATGCGGCCGATGCGCTGGCATTGGCGATCTGCCACGGCCACTCTAGACAGGCGATGCGATACGAGGGTTTGCTGTAAATGTTTTATTATGTGGATGGCACGGTGACCGTGCTGGAACAAGGGCTGGCAGTGATTGATTGCGGCGGCGTGGGGTATGCGTGCCACGCTTCGCAGAACACGGTCGGCAAGCTGAAAATTGGCGCACATGCGCGCCTCCTCACCTATTTGAATGTGCGTGAGGATATTTTTGAATTATACGGCTTTATTGATGAAGAGGAGTTGTCCTGCTTTAAAATGATGATCGGGGTATCCGGTGTCGGTCCAAAGGCTGCGCTGGCTATCTTGTCGATTGCACCACCTGATCGGCTGGCGCTGTCTATCATCACTGGGGATGAAAAAATGCTCATGCAGGCACCCGGCATCGGCAAGAAGATTGCTCAGCGCATCGTACTGGAACTGCGCGACAAGATGAGCAAAGAACAGCTTGAAACCGCATCGGCATCTTCTCCGGTGGCGGCTGCGGCCGTGTCTGGTGGTGTCAACCACACACAGGAAGCGGCTGCGGCGCTCATGGTGCTTGGATACAGTCAGGCGGAAGCGCTTCATGCGATGGAGGGTCTGGAAACCGCGCAGATGGAGGCGGAGGAGATCATTCGCCAGTGCCTGAAAAAGCTGGTCAAACAGTAAGGGAGTGTTCCGTTGAGTATAGAATTTTCCGGCGGGATGGCCGACGACGAGCGCATTATCTCGACGCGTCAGCTATCCGAAGATGAAACCGAAAATTCGTTGCGGCCGAAGACCATGGCAGACTATGTCGGTCAGACCAAGGCGAAGGAAAATTTAAGCGTATACATCGAAGCAGCCAAAATGCGTGGGGAGTCGCTCGACCATACCCTGCTGTACGGCCCGCCCGGCTTGGGCAAGACGACGCTGGCTGGTATTATTGCCAGTGAAATGGGGGTCAATATCCGCGTTACGAGCGGTCCTGCGATCGAAAAAGCAGGAGATTTGGCGGCTTTATTGACAAATCTTTCGGAAAATGATATTTTGTTTATTGACGAGATTCATCGGCTGGACCGGGCGGTAGAGGAGATCCTGTATCCGGCGATGGAAGATTATGCGCTGGACATCATTATCGGCAAAGGGCCGTCGGCGCGGTCGATCCGCATCGACTTGCCGCGGTTTACCCTGATCGGCGCGACGACGCGCGCCGGACAGATGACCAGCCCTTTGCGTGACCGCTTTGGCGTTATGCTTCGATTGGAACTCTATTCTCCGGAAGAACTTTGCCAGATTGTTGAGCGGTCGGCCGGTATCCTGAACGTTCCATGTGAGCATGAGGGCGCGTTTGAGATTGCGCGCCGCAGCCGCGGCACGCCGCGTATTGCCAACCGCCTGCTGCGCCGTGTGCGCGATTTTGCGCAGGTGCGCGGCACGGGTACGATTGACAAAGCCAGTGCGGATATGGCGCTGCGTGCGCTCGAAATCGATGAGCTGGGATTGGACAATGTGGACCGGCGGATGCTCAAAAGCATCATGCTCAATTATGGCGGCGGCCCGGTCGGACTGGACACATTGGCGGCCACCATTGGCGAAGAAGCGATTACCTTGGAAGATGTTTATGAACCGTATCTGATGCAGATCGGTTTTCTCAGCCGCACCCCGCGCGGACGCTGCGTGACGGTGCAGGCTTATCGGCACATGCAGATGGAACCGGCGGATGGACAGCAGATGCTGTAAGGCCGTCGCTTAAAATAAGAAAGTTAGGTGTTTTATATTGGGTAGATATTTCGGAACAGATGGTGTCCGCGGCATTGCAAACCTCGAACTGGATGCACTGCTGGCCTTCAAGATTGGTGCGGCGGCGGCTTATGCGCTGACACAGGAGGTGACGCACCGTGGCAAAGCTAAGCTGCTGATCGGTAAGGATACCCGTATCTCTTCGGATATGCTGGAGAATGCGCTGGTGGCCGGTATTTGTTCGGTGGGTGCAGATGTCGAACTGCTTGGCGTGATTCCGACGCCGGCGGTGGCGTTTTTGACCATCAAGCACAAGGCGGATGCAGGCATTGTCATTTCTGCGAGCCACAACTCTTTTGAGTATAATGGTATCAAGATTTTTGCAGGCAATGGCTACAAACTGCCGGATGAAACCGAGGCGAAGATCGAGGATTTGATCGACAATTTTGAGTCTATTCCGAAGATGACCCACGAAAAATTGGGCCGCGTCATCAAAAGCGCCATTGACCCGGTTGTGGAATACACCAACCATCTGGCAGAGACCATCAAGGGCGACCTGTCCGGCCTGCGTGTGGCGGTGGACTGTGCAAACGGCGCATCCTCGACCACGGTCGAGCGCCTGATGCGTTTGGTCGAATGCAAGGCGGAAATCCGCTTTTATGAGCCGGACGGCATCAACATCAACGACAACTGCGGTTCGACCCATTTGGAACAACTGAAAAAGCGCGTGCGCAACGGCGATTTCGATCTGGGTGTGGCTTTTGACGGCGATGCGGACCGCTGTCTGATTGTGGATGAAACCGGTGAGGAACTGGACGGCGACCGCATCATGGCGGTGTGTGCGGCGCACATGAAGAAGGAAGGCAAACTGCGCGGTGGTGCGTTTGTGGCAACCGTGCTGTCCAATATGGGTCTGCACGCTTATGCGGAAAAGAACGGGATGCGCATCGAGTGTTCCAACGTCGGTGACCGCTATGTGCTGGAAATGATGCTGCAAAAGGGATATATCCTGGGCGGCGAGCAGTCCGGCCATGTGATTTTCCTGGAGTATGCTTCCACGGGTGACGGGGAACTGACTGCCCTGCAATTTATGTCCATCCTCAAGGCAAGCGGCAAGAAATGCTCGGAAATCGCGGCAGAAGTCGTGCCGTGGCCGCAGCTGATGATCAATGTCAAGGTGCCCAATGACAAGAAGGCGACCTTGCAGGAACTGCCGGAGGTCAAAGCGGCGATTGACGAGGCATCGGCGGAGTTGGGCGAGAACGGCCGTATTCTGGTGCGTCCGTCCGGTACGGAGGCGCTTGTCCGCGTGATGGTGGAAGGCAAGGACAGTGAACAGGTGGACACTTTGGCAAAAAGGGTTGCCAAAGTCATCGAGTCTGTCGTATAATAGGAAAGAGCCAACAGGGGTGGATGTGGTTTTCGCATCCACCTTGTTTTGTTGAAGGAAGGTGAGAGCGTATGGCGACAAGTGAATAGCAGATAAAGCGCCAGAACTGCGGTGCAGCCGGTATCGCAGTTGACGAGGTAAGGGTTCATCGAAGGTTTCGGCGGGTGCCCTTCGGCCATGAGTGGGTTGGTCGTGAGCAGGCTGTTAAAACGCGCGGGCGACTGCGCGGACAGAGCAGTTTTGCATGACGCACTATTTTTATACCTTTTTTTAAAAACTTAGCTTCTTTTTTGGAGGGTTAACATTTATGTGTGGAATTGTAGGTTTTACGGGGCATGAAAATGCGCTGCCCATCTTGATAAAGGGTCTGTACAGTCTGGAATATCGTGGTTATGATTCCGCAGGTATCGCGGCATTTACCAAGGATGGCCTTCGCGTGGTGAAAACACGCGGCCGCATCGCAAATCTGGAAGAGAAAATCCGGGAAGAGGGTGACTTGTGTTGTACCTGCGGTATCGGGCATACCCGTTGGGCAACGCACGGTGAGCCGTCCGACCGTAACTCGCATCCACATCTGGGCGGACGGGACGGCAAAGGCAAGGTAGCGGTTGTCCATAACGGCATCATTGAGAATTACAAGGAATTGCGGGAACGTCTGGAAGCGCACGGATACACCTTCCAGTCCGAGACGGATACCGAGACGGTGGCACACCTGGTCGATTATCTGCACACGGGCAAGCAGGAGGATTTGGCTAGAACCGTGTTAGCTGCGGTGCAGCGCATCCGTGGCTCGTATGCCTTGGGTGTGGTGTCGATGGATAACCCAGAGGAGATCGTCGCAGCACGACGCGACAACCCGCTCATCATCGGTGTGGGCGAGGGCGAAAATATGATTGCATCCGATATTACCGCTATCATTGGCAGAACCAAGCGGTATATCATCTTGGATGACAATGAGGTTGCCATCGTCCGTCCGGATCGGGTCATTGTGATGAACGAGTTCGGAGACGAAGTGGAAAAAACGGTGCAGACGGTCAACTGGGATCTGTCTGCCGCGGAAAAGGGCGGCTATCAGCATTTTATGATCAAAGAGATCATGGAGCAGCCTAAGGCGGTGGCGGATACCGTCAACCCCCGCATCCAGAATAATGCGGTTGTGTTTGAGGATAACGGCCTGACGGACGAACGTCTGCGGGACATTGAGAACATTCATATTGTCGGCTGTGGTTCGGCACTGCACGCTGGTATGGTTGGCAAACGCGTGATCGAGGCGATGTGCCGCATTCGCTGCACCGCGGAGGTTGCTTCCGAGTTCCGGTATGAAAACCCGATTATCGGTAAAAAGGATCTGTGCATTGTCATCAGCCAGTCGGGCGAGACTGCCGATACACTTGCGGCGATGCGCTTGGCCAAGCAGGCAGGTGCGTTTACGATTGCAATCGTAAACGTTGTCTCCTCGACCATTGCCCGAGAAGCGGACGGTGTGCTGTATACTTGGGCAGGGCCGGAAATTTCGGTGGCGACAACCAAGGCATATTCTGCGCAGCTTTCCGCGCTGTATCTGATTTCGGTCAAGATTGCCCGCACGCGCGGCCTGATTTCGATCGGGGATGAGCGCGCCCTGTGTGCCGAATTGCAGCGTCTGCCTAGCTGCATTGAGAAGACCCTCGAGTGTCAGGAGGATATGCAGCGTATTGCTACGTTGTACGCCAACCGTCCGAGTGTATTCTTCCTTGGCCGCGGGCTGGACTATGCCGCAGCACTGGAAGCGTCGCTGAAGCTGAAGGAGATCTCGTATATCCATTCCGAAGCTTATGCGGCGGGCGAACTTAAGCACGGTACAATTTCTCTGATCGAGGAGGGGACGCTGGTGGTTGCACTGGCGACCCAACCAGCATTGTTTGAAAAAACGGTTTCCAATATCCGCGAAGTGGTTTCTCGCGGTGCGGTAGTG
>CALWEB010000159.1 GCA_944376955.1 uncultured Agathobaculum sp.
CGGGCGTGGGCGTCGGCGGCCACTGCATCGCGGTAGACCCGTGGTTCATCTATGAGCAGTTCCCGGCGGAGGCCAAGGTCATCCTCGCCGCGCGTGAGCGCAACGAGAACAAGCCGCGCTTTGTGGCGGAAAAGGTTGTCTCCAAGATGGGTAAGGTCACCGATACGGTCGGCGTGCTCGGCCTGAGCTACAAGCCGGACGTGGACGACCTGCGCGAGTCCCCTTCGATCGAGCTGTGCCACATTTTGCAGGAAAAGGGCGTGAACGTCATCGCCTGCGAACCGTTTGCAAAGGACAGCGAAGTAAAGGGTATTCCAAACGTCTCCTTTGAGGAGGTTCTCGCCAAGGCGGATTATCTGGTGATTACGCTCGGTCATACTCTGTTCAAAGATAACAAAAAGTTGATTGCCGAGAAGCCGTATTACGACTGCGTCGGCCTGATGGAGTAATCATGCACAACACAAAACGGCACAGCAAACGCTGTGCCGTTTTTTTATGGAAACGGGCGCGGGTTTTGCGAGAAATTTGCGTAGATATAAATAGAAAGGATAGAGGAAAGGGGGCGGTGGCATGGACGAGAAAATCCTCGCGCTGCTTTCTGCGGGCGATGTGGAGGGCGTAACGCTGCTGCAAAAGCAGTACGGCCCGATGGTGCAGTACATCGTGCGCGGCATCCTGCGCGATGCGCAGGACACGGAAGAATGCGTCAGCGATGTGTGGCTGCATGTGTGGGAGCGGTTTGCAACATTCGACCGCGCAAAGGGCACGCTCGCTGCATGGATGACGGTCGTGGCGCGCAATGCGGCGGTCGATCGGCTGCGCCGCCGGCGCGCGCCGGATGAGACATGGGAGGAGCAGGCTGGGGCGTCTCCCTCGCCGGAGGAGGAAGTGCTGCGGCGCGAGCGCACACAGCTGTTGCAAAAGGCGGTGAATGCGCTCGGTGCGTCCGAACAGCTGCTGTTTTACCGCAAGTATTATTATTTGCAGTCCACAGCACAGATCGCGGCGGAAATGGGACTGACCGAGCGGGCGGTCGAGGGACGGCTGTACCGGCTGCGCCGCCGCCTGCAAAAAGCGTTGGGAGGTGACGCGCTATGACCGGACCGGAACGAGACGAATTTGACCGGATGATCGCGAAGGAGATCGCGGGAACCGTGCCATCGCAGGGCGTGGTGGAAGAGGTCAACCCGTGGCGCGAGCCGATCGGCCGCATCGCGTGGGGCTTAGCGCTGACCGGCATCACGCTTAATTTCCTGTATCTGGATTACCTGCTGCCCGCGGTGGGTGTTGTGCTGCAATATCTGGGCTTTCGCGCGCTGCGCCGCAATGGCGTGGAATTTCGGCTGGCGTGGCTGCTGTCCATCGTGCGGCTGATATGGGTGGGCGCGTTTCTGGTGCTGTCGGTCACGCCTTGGCTGCCGCCGATAGGCGATCTGGATATGGCCCTCGGGCTCACAGGTATGATCCTCCAGATCGTGCAGCTGCTGGCGCTGCGTGCCGGGCTGCGGCAGGTGTGCCGCACGGCGGGCATCGAACCGAAGAGCGACCCGCTCAAGGCGGCTGCATGTTGGGAAGGGTTGATCCTTGTGCTGGCGATTTCGCCGCTGGCGCACAGCTGGCTGGCAGCCATTCCGATGTTGATTGCCTTTGTGTGCATCGTGCGCGCGCTGTTCCGGCTGGGCGAGACGATGGGCGAAGCGGGTTACTGCTTTACGGCCGCGCCCGTGCATCTGAACACAGAGGTCGTCAGATGGGGCTATCTTGGCGGCTGCCTGCTGCTGATGCTGGCCTTGAGCGCGTGCGTCAACCATCCGCGGCTGGATGCCGCACCGATGGAGGAGCACGGGGAGAGCCAAATCCGGCAGCAGCTTTCTGATCTCGGTCTGCCGGATGAGGTGCTGGCTGATCTTACGGATGAGGACGTGCGCGCGCTGGACGGCGCGTTCCATGTCGCTTGCTGCGCCGAGATGCTGGCGTTTGGTCCGGATGCGCAGAGCATGATACTGTGCGACCAGACCAACGCGCCCGAACGTGCGCCGGTCGAGCCGGAGATTCCCGCCGGCGCAGACACGATGATCGCGTCCACCTATTATATCGAGCTGCCCGATTACCGCATGGGGGTGCTGCACCGCCTTGCGTGGGTGCAGGGCAGCGCGTACTGGGGCGATGCGTTTTCTGCTTTCGAGGATAGCGATTATGGCTATAACCTGATTGGCGGGCGGCTGGTGTACGAAAAACGAGGGCAAACCTATGCCGCGCCCATTCCCGATCTGTCAGACAGTACTGTGACGACAACCAATATGTTCGGCACATACACCAGCAACCAGATCAGCGGCTTGGTCAGCTATCCGCTCGGCGCGGACAATTCGCGCGGCTATGTGCTCTATGTGATGTATCTGGACGAAAATCGCGTGTTTGGCGCTACGGGCATCAATTATTATCACGCTCCGCAGCCGTTTAACCTGCCGTACCGCACGCCGCGGGAACGCACGTTCGGCTGGAACGATCATGCGCGGTGGCAGCATTACACCAATTTCAATACGCAGTTGGAGCGCTCGGCAGCGGCAGCCTGACGGATTGTGACGATTTTGTGTTTTTGCTTGTATCGCTCTTTGAAAGGTGCTATACTGATAAAAATCTGTTTCGATTACGCGATAAGGAGAGTTAGAATATGAGCAAAATGGTGCAGCGCGCCGTCGCGCTGGTTGTGATGCTGGTTGTCGTTATGGGCGGTACCATCTGGGGAGTGTCGAGCATGACCATCCACTATCAGCCGCTCGACAGCGGCGCGCCGGTCGTGATGACGGTCAACGGGGACGAGGTATGTGCGGATGAATATGCGGGCTATATGCTGTACAACATGGCGTATTATGCCAATATGTATGCGCAGTTCGGTATGACTGATGTCTGGAATGACGAATATGCAGCGGCAACACTCGGTTCGTCCATGCCGCAGGCTGCCAAGGACCAGTCGGTGTATGCGCGCGTGGTATTGCAGAAGTTTAACGAGTTGGGCCTCAAGCTGACCTACGATCAGGAAAAGCAGATGACCCAGCTGCGGCAGGATACCATTGATTCGATGGGCTATGACGCTTTTGCCAAGCAGATTGCAAACTTCGGCTTCTCGGATCAGAGCTACAACAACTTTATGTATATCAGCCAGTGCTACAATGCGCTCAATGAGTACTATTATGGCGAAAATGGTGCCAACGTGCCGAGCGACGAGGATTTGCGCCAGTATTTTTCGGATAACTACATCGCTGCCAAGCACATCCTGATTTCGACCGTGGATTCCACCACGGGTGAGACCATCCGCACGGACGAGGAAGCCAAGGCAGAGGCACAGAAGATTCTCGACCGCATCAACGCGGGCGAGGACTATGACGCGCTGATGAACGAGTACAGCGAGGACCCGGGTCTGGCCGGCAATCCGGACGGCTACATCTTCACCGAAGGCGAAATGGTCACCGAGTTCTACGACGGCGCTAAGGCGCTGGCCGAGGACGAGGTGTCTGGTCTGGTCAAGTCGGACTACGGCTATCACATCATCAAGCGCGTGCCGCTGGATGTGGACGGCCAGTTCGAGAACTACAAGAGCTTGCTGACTACGGCGGTAGCCGGTACGATGGACGATCTGCTGACCCAGTGGATGCAGGAAGCGGACGTACAGACGACCGAAACCTATGACGAGATCACCTATCAGAACGTGCGCGATTATCTGCCGGCAGAGGTGCAGGAGATCCTGAACGCTGAGGACGCGGCATCTGCGGATGATGCAGCGGCAACAGAGGATGCAGCGGACGAGACGACGGATGACGCGGCTGCCGAAACCACAGACGCAGCAGAATAACGAGCTCACAACAAAAAAGGACGCCTTTTGGCGTCCTTTTTGCATTATTCCAGCGTCCAGGCCAGCGGCGTGCGGCCAAAAAAGCTGTTGTGGAACAGGGTGAGCGCTGCCCAGGTCGCGCGGTCGGTCTCGCCGGTCTGCGGCAACTGGAACACGCCCTGCGCGCGGCGCACGCTTTCTTCGGTGTCGGCGTCGTATTCGCCGGTGAGGGGAACGGGCAGCGCGTTTCCAAAGTGAGGCGTGGCCGTGCCCAGCATGAGCTGGAGCACAAAGACAGAGGGGCCTTTGTCGCCGCGTTTGAGCTTGGCATCCATGCCCGCCGGAAAAAAATCGACCGCGGCGGGCAATGCGTCAAGGTCGGTCAGGGCGCGGTACGCGGCGTAGATCGCCGTCCAAGTGGCGAAATCCGCTGTGCCGGTCACGGGCAGACGGCCGCGTCGCTGAAATTCCCGCACGGCGGCGGCGGTTTCACTGCCGAAAATGCCGTCGGGCGCGAGCGGCTGCACCGCACCCTGCTCCCGCTGAATGCGACGCAGAAACCGCTGCAAATCGTAAATATGCGTTCTGCGCTGGCTGTCGGTATACATCAGTTGGTCGCCTCCTCTCCCACGGGATAGCCCGGATACTGCCCCTCGCTGGTCTGCGAGGATACCAGCACATCACGCGCAAGCAGGGCCATTTCTTCCCATGTCAGCGGGCCGATCGCGCCGGTGGCGGGCAGGCCGGAGATCGACTGGATCACCGAAACCGCGTTTCGGGTCGCGGGGCCGAAAATGCCGTCCACCGAAACCGACGGCACCTCGGGATAGCCGCGCGCGATGATGTTGATGAGTTCCTGCGCCTCGCGCACGGCTTCACCGCGCATGCCCTCGACAAGGAAGATATCCGGCAGACCGGCGACCTCGCCCAGAAAACCTTGATCGGGCTGCACGGCCAGCACGGACTGATAGGTGGACACCAGCGCGTTCCACGTGTTGCGGCCAACGACACCGTCCACGGTCAGCCCCATCATGCGCTGATAGGCTTCGACGGCTTCGCGCGTGCGCGGACCGAAAATGCCGTCGATCTGGTTGACCTGCCAGCGCGGCAGCTGGTCGTAATATTCGCCCACAATAGCGAGAAAATACTGGAGTAGCTGCACGCCCGGGCCGGTCGCGCCCTCGCGCAGCGTTTCGGGGAACTGGCGCGAGATTTCGTCAAGCAGCAGCCCTTCGCTGTCCAGCTCGGAGAGGTGCTTGACGTTGTTGTAGATGAACGCGATGCGGTACCACGTCGCGCGGCCGACGATGCCGTCCACGCCGAGGTTGAACTGCTGCTGGAAAGCGCGCACCGCGCGCTCGGTGTCCGCATCGTAGATGCCGTCCACCGGATAGATTTTCGGGATGTTGGGATAGTTGGTCGAAATACGGTTGAGGCGGTTCTGGATGGTGCGCACCTCCTCGGACACATCGCCCAGCCGGAAGGTCACGCCCGGCCACGACCCGCCGAGGTTGGGCGCGATGGGTGCATTTCTCACAATATTGATATCATCTCCATAGTAATATCGCACAATTTCCTCCGCAGTCATGCCCTGCTCGGCCAGCGGCACTGTTCCCCATTGGCTCAGGCCGCCGGGACAGGTCACTGTTGTGCCGTTGCAGTATTGGGCGAACAGAGGCTCGATGGCGTTGCCGCGGGTCAGGTAGCTGTTGAACATATCGTCTACAATGGTGGAAATATTCTCGAAAATGTCCCGCCCGGGGACAAAAGATTGGTCATAGCGCGTGGAGTTTGTAATATCAAAGTCATAGCCCTGCGCGCGATACCATTCGGTGAACACGCGGTTAAGCGCATAGGAGATCTGCGCGTAAATGTTGGCGCCGATGGCCTCCTCGGGCCACGTCGGATAGATTTCCGAAGAAGCCACGTTCTTGATGTAGTCGGCAAAGGGCACGGTGATATTCTGTGCGGCGGATGAGGGCGGGCCCAGATGCACCGTGATGGTTTCCGGGATGGTCACCGGGGACTGGGGCAAAGTGGATCACTCCTCTGCATTTTGGTTGGTTTCATCGTGGTACAGCACCTGTGGTTCGCCCGTGGCGGTCAGGTCGGTCTGGGCGGAGGACTGGTTTTCCGGTAGCGGCGTGAGCGCCACGGGCAGCACGGCGGGCACCCCGGCAAACATGGTCACATGCAAGGCGGTGACCGGGGTATAGCCCGGTCGTGCGACTTCGACGGTATAGACTGCGTAGGGCAGGCCACTGTCCGGCGTCATGGAGTTCGCGCGCGGCGGGGCGGGCAGCGTCATGGGCGGCGTCATGCCGCCCGCGTCCGTGCGCACGGAGTAGAGCAGCTCGCGTGCACCGGTCTCATCTGCGGCGGTGGATACGGTGACCGAGGCGTCGGCCAGCGGCAGCGCGCCGAGCGCAGTCGTGACGACCACGCGCAGCACGGCGGAATCTTCGGTGGGATTGGGCATGGACAAAACCTCCTTGTGGGGCGGGATGGGCGGTGGATCAAACCAGCCGCACCTTGTACTGCCGCAGCCAGCGGTCGATCTGGATGATATAGGCAAAGATCTGCGGGGTGCGCATGAGCTGGCCGTACCACGGCTCAGTCAGGCTTTCCGGCTGCTCCATGAGGGCCTCGACCGCGGCGCGGTTGAACAACTGGGCGGCAATCGAGTCGCTGTCCTCAAAGATGCGGCGGACATAGTCCGCACACAGGCGGGTGTAGGCCGGGTGGAAGGTCTTGGGGTAGGGGCTTTTCTTGCGCAGGACGATTTCCTTCGGCAGTTCGTGCGCAAATGCGCGGCGAACGATGCCTTTTTCCCGGCCTTCCAGCGCCTTGAAGTCCCACGGCATATTGTAGGCATATTCAACAATGCGGTGGTCACAGAAGGGAACACGCACCTCCAGACCGGAATACATGCTCATGCGGTCTTTGCGGTCGCGCAGCGTTGCAGAAGGATACCGGGTGGTGAAAATCAGGATTGTGTAAAAAATCGGTGAAAAAAAGCTATACAGCGCGGACGAAAAATGGTATGCTGTTAAAAAGGACAAATGAGGATGAACGGACAAGGAAGAGCAAGAACATGGAACTTTTGAAAGAACGAATCAGGAAAGACGGCGTCATTAAAGAGGGAAATGTGCTGAAGGTGGACAATTTCCTCAACCATCAGATGGATATTGAGCTGTTTAACGAGATCGGCAAGGAGTTTAAGCGGCGCTTTGCCGACGTCAAGATCGACAAGATCCTGACGATCGAGGCCTCCGGCATCGGCATTGCGGCGATTGCGGCGCAGTATTTCAATGTGCCGGTGGTGTTCGCCAAAAAGTCGCAGTCGATTAATCTGGACGGCACCATGCTGTCCGCACCGATCGAATCGTTTACCCACAAGCGCAAGTATGAGGTCATTGTGGCCAGCCGGTTTTTGCAGCCGGGGGAAAATGTGCTGATCATTGACGATTTCCTCGCCAACGGCTGCGCGGCGATGGGTCTGTGCCAGATCATCGAGGCGGCGCACGCCAATGTTGCGGGCATTGGTATCGTGATCGAAAAGGGCTTCCAGTGCGGCGGCAAGATGCTGCGCGAAAAGGGGCTGCGCGTCGAGTCGCTGGCGATCGTGGATGGCATGGATGCGGAAACCCAGACCGTGCGCTTCCGGGACTGAACTAAAATACACAAAACCGGCTGTTGCAGCCGGTTTTGTCCTTTGCAGCAAGGTGGACGCGGCGGCAGCTTGCGTCAAACAAGACAAGAGAAGGCACTTTGATGAGCGGTCTGTTGGCTTATTTGTAGAAAATGCGGGTTTAGGGCAAAAAAACAGCAAAAGCAGGTGGGAGCCTGCGCCGGTTTTTGTTATAATAAAAACGCTTCATTTCACAAAACGGTAAGCAGGGAGGATAAAATGGAAAAAGAAAAGCAGCAAAACGGTGCGGCGTCGGAAAAGAAGTTTTTCGGCCCATATGACTTTCTTGCCAAGCTGCCGCTGGGGCAGGCGATTCCGCTGGGCCTTCAGCACGTGCTGGCAATGTTTGTGGGCAACTTAACGCCCATCCTGATTATCACGAGCGCGTGCGCCGCGATGAGCGACGCGGAGCAGTTTGCAGCGATTCAGGTATCGCTGTTGCAGAACGCGATGCTGATTGCAGGTATTGTAACGCTGGTGCAGCTGTTTGCCATCGGGCCGATCGGCGGCAAGGTGCCGATCATCATGGGCACTAGCTCGGGCTTCATCGGCGTGTTCCAGAGCGTGGCCAACGTCATGGGCGGCGGCATTCTGGCCTACGGCGCAATGATGGGTGCCTCTATCATCGGCGGCCTGTTTGAGGGCGTGCTGGGCTTCTTCCTCAAGCCGCTGCGCCGGTTTTTCCCCGCGGTCGTGACCGGTACGGTCGTGCTGTCCATCGGCCTGTCGCTCATTAGCGTGGGCGTTGCCTCGTTCGGCGGCGGCTCGGGCGCCAAGGATTACGGCTCGGTCGAAAACCTGCTGATCGCACTGGCGGTGCTGGTGGTCATCCTGATCTTCAAGCACTGCACCAAGGGCGTACTCAGCTATTCGTGCATTCTGCTGGGCATCATTTTCGGCTATGTGCTGTGCGCGGTGCTGCCGCTGTTCCTGTCCCCGACCGGCGTGACCGCCGATGGCGTGGAGTACACCAAGGCTTGGGTGCTCAACTGGGACAAGGTGGCGCAGGCCAGCTGGTTTGCCGTGCCGGAGATCATGCCGGTGCCGATTGTGTTTGACGTGCGTGCGATTGCGCCTGTCATGATCATGTTCATCGTCACTGCAGTCGAGACCGTGGGCGATATTTCGGGCGTGATGGAAGGCGGCATGGGTCGCGAGGCGACCGACAAGGAACTGTCCGGCGGTATCATCTGCGACGGCCTCGGTTCTTCCTTCGCTGCCATCTTCGGCGTGCTGCCCAACACCTCGTTCAGCCAGAACGTCGGTCTGGTCACGATGACCAAGGTTGTCAACCGCTTCGCGCTGGCGTGCGGCGCGGTGTTCCTCATCCTGTGCGGCCTGTTCCCCAAGCTGGCGGCGGTTGTGTCCATCATGCCGCAGAGCGTGCTTGGCGGTGCGGCGGTCATCATGTTCTCGTCGATCGTCATGAGCGGTATCCAGCTCATCACCCGTGAGCCGCTGACCGCGCGCAGCATGACCATCGTATCCGTGGCGCTCGGTCTGGGTTACGGCCTCGGCGCGAACAGCGCGGTGCTGGCCGGCCTGCCGCAGGCAGTGCAGCTGGTGTTCGGCGGTTCGGGCATCGTCCCGGCGGCATTCGTTGCTATCGTGCTGAATACCTTGCTGCCCAAGGAGAAACCGGCAGAAAACTAAGGTTTTGTGAAACGAAAAAGCTCCTCCGCGTGAAGCGGAGGAGCTTTTCTCTACCCGTTTGCCGTGCCGTAATGATATACGCCGCGCAGGCGGATCAGATAGCGGATGGAAACCGCAATGCCGAGCAGCTCGGCGGCGGGGACAGCCAGCCACACGCCGATTTCACCCAGCAGCAGGGGCAAAAGCAGCAGCATCCCAACCAGAAACACCAGCGTGCGCGCAAATGAAATAATGGCGGACACGCGGCCGTCCGAAAAAGCGGTGAAGAGGGACGACGCGAAAATGCTCACGCCCATGAACAGGAAGGAGACGGCGTAAATCGGGAAGCCCTCAATCGTGATGGCGAATACATGGCTGCCGGCATCGGTGAACAGCATCAGGCACGGCCGGATGACCATAAGCGAAAGCACGGTGCAGAACACTGAGCAAAAGAGGACAAAACCGATGCAATAGCGGAACAACCGCCGCAGCTGCGGCGCGTCCTGCGCCCCGTATTTGTAGCTGAACACAGGCGCGACACCCATGGAAAAACCGAAAAACACCGCGGTAAACACAAACTGGAAGTACAGCACGATCGTGATGGACGCCACGCCGTCCTCGCCCCAGTAGTGCAGGAAAATCAGGTTGAACAGGTAGGTTGTGATGGCGTTTGCGATGTTGGTCACCATCTCGGACGAGCCATTGGCGCAGGCGAACAGCAGCATCCGTCCGTCCACGCGGGGACGGACGAAAAACAGTGTGCCGCGCCGGTTGCAGGCGAAAAAGATCAGTCCGGCCACGGCGGGCACAAGGTAGCCCAGCCCGGTGGCGACCGCTGCACCCGCAATGCCCCAGTGCAGGCGCGCGATGAACGCATAGTCCAGCACGATGTTGGTCAGGCCGCCGCCCACGGTCGAAACCAGACCCAGTCCGGGATGGCCCGCTGTGATGAACAGCGTCTGGAATGCGGTTTGCAGGAAAAACGCGGGTGAAAACAGCAGCAGGATGCGCGCATAGGTGCGGCACAGATCGAACTGCGCCGCGCTTGCGCCGAGCGCATGGATGATGGGGTCAAGTGCGAAGATGCCGATCAGAAAGAACAAAAGGCTGATGGCAACCGACACGACCAGCAGAAAAGAAAAGTTGCGCCGTGCCTTGTCCTCCTCGCCTTCGCCCAGCTGCCGCGCGATAATTGCACTGCCGCCCGAGGCGAGCATGATACCCAGCGCCATTTCCAGACAGTTGAGCGGATAGGTCATGTTGACAGCGCTCAGTGCCAGCGTGCCGACATAACGCGAGATAAACATTCCGTCCACGATGGTATACATGGACAGAAAAACCATCATAATGATATTGGGCAGCGCAAATCGCATCAGCGAGGGCAGGGTAAACTGCCGCGCCAGCGCATTATTTTCCGGCATGACCGCGCACCTCCTCGTCCAGCCGTTCCACAAAGGCAAGGTTGCACTCAATGAAAATATCGGTCAGTGGCTGCCCAAGTGAGCGCAGCGCGCTCGATTCGATCTCGTACAGTTCGTGCAGGCAGCTGTCGGCGTAGGCGCGGCCAGATTCGGTCAGGCAGACAACCTTCTGCTTGCTGCCGGGCAGCGGCTCAAAGCTGATGTAACCCAGCCGCTCCAGCTCCTTGATGACCGTGTTGACCGTCTGCTTGGGGATGAGCCACTCGTCCGCAATCTGCTTTTGTGTGCATTTGCGCGATTGTCCCAGCGCGTAAAGCGTCATCATGGTGTTGTAGCTCATGCCGTGCCGCTTGGCCCAAGTGCGGTATAGCTCGGTCATTTTGCAGATGCAGGTGTTGAGCTGCTCCATTTTGGCGCGCAGTTCCATAGGACACTCCCTCCGATAGTCCGAATTCGGATTATAGTATAGTACGGTTTCGGACTAAAGTCAAGCCGGAAAATGCGAGCGCGCTTTCTGTGGAAAAATCGTGGAAAGCGCTTTGGAAAAGCTGCTTTCTATGGTATAATGACTGCAAAGCAGACCGAAAAGGAACCATGACGGCAGGGCGGCTGCGTACAGCCAAACGCCGGAATGGCAGGATACGGGAAAATGAGGACGGAAGGATGGGAAAGGTGCTTTCGATCAACCAATATGTACGGGCGCAGAGCCTGGACGAAGCATATACACTTTGCCAGAAGAAAAATAATGTGGTGCTGGGCGGCATGTTGTGGCTCAAGATGCACCGGCGGCCGGTTGGCACGGCGATCGACCTGTGCGACTTGGGACTGGACAAAATTGAGGAAACCGAAACCGAATACCGCATTGGTGCGATGGTGCCGCTGCGTGCGCTCGAGTTGCACGAAGGCTTTGCAACACTCACGCAGGGCGCAATGGAGGAAGCCGTTAAGCACATTGTCGGCGTGCAGTTCCGCAACTGCGCAACGCTCGGCGGCAGCCTGTGGGG
>CALWEB010000160.1 GCA_944376955.1 uncultured Agathobaculum sp.
CAGCACCTGATTGAGCACCGAACCGAGCACATAGCGGTAGCCCTCATGCGTGGTGGCCACTTCGACCGCCTCGGAGATCGCACAGCCGAGCGAGCCGCCGGTGGTTGGGTCCTGCGCTAAGATCGCGCGTCCCGCTTCGGTCGTATTGGACGGCGAGGGGGTTACATCCGCGCCGAAGGTCTGCATGACTGCCTTGCGGTATGGCTTCTGCTCATAGGAAACCTTCACCATATACACCTTGAGGTCCAGGCCGAAATATGCGCACGCTTCGGAAAGCGCCGTGCCCCACTGGCCCGCTCCGGTCTCGGTTGTCAGGCCCTTGAGCCCCTGCTCCTTGGCATAATACGCCTGCGCGATGGCCGAATTGAGCTTGTGGCTGCCCGAAGTATTGTTACCCTCGAACTTGTAGTAGATCTTTGCCGGAGTGCCAAGCGCCTTTTCCAGATTGTATGCGCGGCACAAAGGCGACGGACGGTACAGCTTATACATATCGAGGATCGGTTCCGGAATGTCGATATAGCGTTCCGTGCTGTCCAGCTCCTGATGCGCCAGCTTTTCACAGAAGATCGGATAGAGCGCCTCCTCCGGCAGGGGCTCATGCGTACCGGGGTGGATCAGCGGGTCGGGCTGTTCCTTCATGTCGGCGCGCAGGTTGTACCACTGCTTGGGCATCTGATCTTCGGTTAAATACAATCTGTGCGGAATCTTTGCCATGGTAGGTTCTCTCCTTTTTATATGAAATATGTGGGTTTGCAAAAATAAAAAAACTCCTGTCCCATGAAACTCATGGGACAGGAGTTCGATCAACAAACTCTTGCGGTACCACCCAAGTTGACGCAGTGATGCGCCCGCTCACTTTCGCACATCCAACAATGTACGCTCCCCTGATAACGGGTGGAGTCCCCGTCGCAGTTACTTGGGGTTGCCCCCGTTCGCCTTGCCCTGCATAAAGTCCATTCACACGGTCCTTGCCTGCCGCGATCTCACCACCCGCGGCTCTCTTGGAGGTTTGGCCTCCGTGCTACTCGTCTTCGTCATTGGTTTGTCGGTATGGTCACAGTATATTCTCAAGAAAAGCATTTGTCAAGCGGTTTTTGAGAATTTTTTATATTTTATCACCGCAATATTTTCTTATTATGAAAATATTCAATCTTCGTGTTCCTTCTGCTCGTTCGTCAATTTATCGAGGCGTTCCTCCAGCTCCTCAATGCGGCAGATCATTCCATAACATGCGTATAGCAAGAGAGCAAGCGGCAGCGCAACAACCAACATCAGCGGCCAAAAAGATTCATGCAGCCAGGTAAACACAAAACCTGCAGCCAATACCAACAGAAATGCAATCACATAAAACCCTGCAAAATCTTTGATCCCTTTCATCTCGCACCCCACCTTTTCATAGGATAAACCTATTTTATCATGAGGGCAAAAATGCCGTCAATCCGCAAAGCGTCCAAAGCCGCCGCACATTTGTTGCCGCCCTGCCCCGGCTGTGCTATAATCAATCCAGACGAAAATCATCCGGAAAGGAGGACGCCCCATGCATGTGATTGAGGGCGAAAACGACCTCTTGCTAACCTGCGTGCAAACACCGGACGGCGTTGCCATCTTGCGCTGCGAAACGCACGACGACACGGTGCGTCTGCCGGACACCATCGACGGCGCACCGGTCGTGCAGCTCGGTGCCTACGCGCTCAGCGAGCGCGCGCCCGACCTTGCAGGACGCGAAACATTTGCCGTGCGTGTCACCTGCGGCGGGACAGAGCCCACGCACGATGCAAACGCCATCCGTTCGGTCACGCTGCCTGCACCGCTGCAAAGCGTGGGCAGCTATGCGTTTTACAACTGCCGGCGGCTGGAAACGATCACGCTGTCCGGAATGGTCACCGACTTCGGCGGCGGCGCACTGATGAACTGCCGCGCGCTGCGCACGGTCGTGCTGGGTGCCGAACCGAACGCCCCGACCTGCCTGCAAAAGCTGCTCGGTGAACACGCGGGCGAACTGGATGTGCGGTTTGAGGGCCATCCCCCTGCGCGCCTGCTGTTCCCCGCCTACACCGAGGAACTTGAAGACCTATCCCCCGCGCACATCTTCCAGCGCCGCATCCACGGCGCGGGTTACAGCTATCGCCAGTGCTTTGAAGCTGGCGTGCTGAGTTTCCGTCAATACGACCTTGCGCTCACCGGCCTGCTGGAACGGCATGACTTTGCAGTGGCCGCGCGGGTCGCCGCACGGCGGCTGGCCGTGCCATTCGCCCTGTCGGACGCGGCGCGCGACACCTATCTGGACTGTCTGCGCGCGCACGGCGGTGCGCTGCTGCGCGCCTGCGCGGCCGTGGGCGAGAGCGCGGCAATTTCGTTTTTGCTGTCGCTCGGCATGCTGACCACCACCGACGTAGATGCGGCTTGCAACGCCGCCCGTGAAAAGGAACAGACCGCGGCGCTGTCCATGCTGCTCGCCGCGACCGGCAAAACGGCAGCCCGCGGCCGCGCCAAAACCTTCGATTTATAAAGGAGCCTTCCCATGCCCCAAAGCGAACGCTGGAACGCCCTCGGGCGCGAGATATTGTTCTCCGCCCGCACCGAATTATATATGAGTCTGCCTTTTCTGGATGCAGCACTGTCCGCACTGGCTGTCTCGGACGGGTTTGACACCACCACGCTGGCCACCGATGCCCGCAGCCTGTACTTCAACGGCGCGTGGCTCGCGCAGCAGCTGGAGCGTGGCCGCCCGCGTGTCAACCGCGCCTACCTGCACAGCGTGTTCCACTGTCTGCTGCGCCACCCCGCCAAAACCCGCGACCGTGACCGCGATTTGTGGGATTTAGCGTGTGATGTGGCGGTCGAGAGCATTTTGGACACGCTGGATTACCGTTGCTTGCAGGCGGAAAAGCCATCCGTGCGGCGACAGAACCTGTACCGCAGCCTGCGCGCGGAGATGCCTGTGCTGACCGCCGAGGCGGTTTACCGCCAGTTCCGGCGCGACCGATTAAATTCCTACGACTGTGCAACGCTCGCACGCGTGTTCGCGGTAGACGAACATTCCCTCTGGCCGGAGGAGGGCGACGACGAGCAGGACAAGCAGTGGCAGCGCACCGCCGAGCGCACCCAAACCGCGATGGAAACCGTGTTTTCCAACCAAGCAACCGGTGGCGAAGCCGTGCGCGAGCAGCTGTCCGTCACCACCCAGCAGACGACAGACTACCGCGCCTTTCTGCGGCGGTTCGCCGCCTTACGCGAAGAAGTTGCGGTGGATGCGGATTCGTTCGACTACGGCTATTATGCCTACGGCCTGCGGCACTTTGGCAACATGCCGCTCATCGAACCGCTCGAAACGCGCGAGGTGCGCAAAATCGAGGATTTCGTCATCGCAGTGGACACCTCCATGTCCACCTCGGGCGAGCTGGTGCGCAGTTTCCTCACACGCACCTACGAATTATTGCAGGACAGCGAAAGCTTTTTCCGGCATATCAACCTGCGCATTTTGCAGTGCGACGACCAGATCCGCGCAGACAAGCGCATCACGAACGCGCGCGATCTGGCCGACTATATGGAGCATTTTGAGCTGATTGGGCAGTCCGCGACCGACTTCCGGCCAGTATTTGAGTATGTTGACCGGTTGGTCAGCGAAGGCGCGTTCCACCATCTGCGTGGACTGCTCTACTTCACCGACGGACTAGGGATCTACCCCAAAAAGCGCCCGAAATACGACGCGGCCTTCGTCATGCTCGAAGGCGACGCTTACCCCGATAACGTCCCGCCGTGGGCCATCCGCGCCGTGCTGCGCGAGGACGAGATAGGAGAACCACTATGAACATCAAACGAGCCAAAAACGAGATCAAAAACGCGCTGCGCGCCTATCTTGCGCGCGACGAGTTCGGCGCATACCGCATCCCACCCATCCGGCAGCGCCCCATCCTGCTGATGGGCCCGCCGGGCATCGGCAAAACCCAGATCATGGAGCAGATCGCAGGCGAAACCGGCGTGGGGCTGGTGTCCTACACCTTGACCCACCACACGCGCCAGTCCGCGCTCGGCCTCCCTTACATCGAGCATGAGAAGTTCGGCGGACAGGAATACGCGGTCACGGCCTACACGATGAGCGAGATCATCGCCTCGGTTTACCGCGAGATCGAGCGCACAGGCGTTTCCGAGGGCATTCTGTTCCTCGACGAGATCAACTGCATTTCCGAAACGCTCACGCCCATGATGCTGCAATTTTTGCAGTGCAAAACCTTCGGCAACCAGCAGCTGCCCGCGGGCTGGGTAGTCGTCGCGGCGGGCAACCCGCCCGAATACAACAAATCCGTGCGCGAATTTGATGTCGTCACGCTCGACCGTGTCAAGCGCATCGACGTGGAAGAGGACTTCACGGTCTGGAAGGAGTATGCCTACCGGCGCGGCATCCACGGCGCGATTTTGTCCTATCTGGAGATCCGGCGCGACCACTTCTACCGCGTCGAGGCAACCGCGGACGGCCTGCAATTTGTCACCGCGCGTGGCTGGGAGGACTTGTCCGAGCTGATGCAGGTGTATGAAACGCTCGGCCTGCCGATCGACCGGCAGGTGGTCGAGCAATACTTGCAGCTGCCGCGCGTGGCAAGTGATTTTGCGAACTATTTGCAGCTCTATGACAAATATAAGCGCGTTTACCGCGTGGAAGAAATTTTGGACGGCACTTGGGAGCGCGTGCGCGCCTCTGAGCTTGCCGGCGCGCCGTTTGACGAAAAGCTGGGCGTTTTGGGCCTGCTGCTGTCGCGTCTGGCGGACACCGCGCGCGAAACCTACCGGCTGGACGGCCTGACCGACGCACTGCACCAAGACCTTGTGCAAATCCGTGACGGCGAAAAAACGCTTGGCACGCTGCTGGACGATAAGCGCGCCGCCCTTTCCCGTCGCCGGGCGGCTGGCTCAACCGACCGTGACGCGCTGTTCATCGCGTCGCGGGAAACAGAGCGGCTGGATGCCTTCCGGCAGGGGCTGTCGCTCGAAAAAATCCCAGCCGGTCACGCATTCGACTACCTCAAGGAGAAATTCCAGTCCGACGTGCAGGCGCGCGCAGACGCGGCCGACAAAACCGACCGCGCACTGACCAACGCGTTTGCCTTCCTCGACGAAGCGCTGGGGGACAGCCAAGAAATGGTGCTGTTTGCAACCGAACTAACCGCGAACTATTTTACCTCGTGGTTCATCCAGAATTTCGGGTGCGAAGCCTACTTTGCGCACAACAAGCGCCTGCTGTTTGACGACACGCAGAAGCACCTTCTGGAGGAAATCCAGAAAACCCGGGCCGCAGACCAGCCAGAAAGCTGACAAACCGCGCCTTGGCGCGCATATAACAGAAAAGAGGCTGCAATAGCAGCCTCTTTCATGAAAATGCCCAGCTTTGCCGGGTATTTTCATACAAGAAAGCGATTTTGTGTGCACACTTACGCGCAAAATCGCGCTCCGGCCGTGTCCGCGCACCGCGCGGCACGGCCTTTCGATTGAAAGCGTAGTTTCAATCGAATAGAAATAGAGAAGCGCCGCAGCAAAAATGCTGCGGCGCTTCCCATACAAAGAAAGTAGAAAAGGAAATTGGGTAGGAATCAAAGCGTTACGCCATCTTTGAAGATCGCGATTTCTCGATAACCAAGCTGTTCGCTCTTGGACTGCTGGCCGCTGGCGACCTGCAATACCAGATCGAACAGGCGTGCCGCTGCGTCCTTGATCGGCTCGCCGTCGGCCACCGGACCGGCGTCAAAGTCGATCCAGCCGGACTTCTTGGCCGCGAGCTGGCTGTTGCTGGCGATCTTGATGGTCGGCGCAGGCGCGCCAAACGGCGTGCCGCGGCCGGTGGTGAACAGCACAATATGTGCGCCCGCCGCCGTCATGGCCGTAGCCGAAACGAGGTCGTTGCCCGGGCCGTACAGCATGTTCAGGCCATGCGCGGTCACCGCATCGCCATAGCCGATGACGTCCGCAATCGGGGCAGTACCGCCCTTCTGCACACAGCCGCAGGACTTATCCTCCAGCGTTGTGATGCCGCCTTTTTTGTTGCCGGGCGAGGGGTTCTCATACACGGTTTCGTGGTGGCTGATGAAATAATCCTTGAAATTGTTGAGCATACTGGCCGCTTTGTCAAATACTGTGCGGTTGACACAGCGGCTGAGCAGCATCCCTTCGGCACCGAACATCTCAGGTACCTCGGTCAGCACAGTCGAACCGCCACGGGCGATCACCATATCGCTGAACGCGCCGACAGTCGGGTTGGCGGTTACGCCGGACAGGCCGTCCGAACCGCCGCACTTCATACCGATCACCAGATCGCTGACCGGGATGGGCTGGCGGGTAAACTGCGCCGCGTGCGCCGCGCACTGCTCGAGCAGCGCACGGCCCGCTGCAAATTCGTCCTCCACATCCTGACAGGTCAAGAACTTGACGCGATTCTCATCATAGGGGCCGAGCTCCTCGACGAACTGGTCATGCTGCAAATTCTCGCAGCCGAGGCTGAGCACCAGCACCGCCGCCGCGTTCGGATGGCGCACGAGCGCCGCAAGCAGTTTGCGGGTCTGGGCGTGGTCAGCACCGGTCTGGGAACAGCCATAGGGGTGCGTGAAGGTATACAGACCCTCGATCGAGCCGGTTACCAGATCCTGATTGTCGCGCACCATCTTTTTCGCCACGTCATTGACACAGCCGACGGTCGGAATAATCCAGATCTCGTTGCGGACGGCGGCGCGGCCATCCTTGCGACGGAAACCCATGAAAGTTTCCGGCTCTACCGCTGTCACCGACGGCGCAGCAGGCTCATAGGTGTATTCCTCTTCGCCAGACAGGTTGGTTTTCATATTATGGGTATGCACCCATGCACCGGTTGCGACCGCCGCGGTCGTATGACCGATCGGATAACCGTACTTGACGACCGATGCACCCTCTGCAATCGGCTCGAGCGCAATCTTATGCCCCTGCGGAATATCCTCGGCTGCGGTGACGGTCACACCGCCCACAGTCAGAGTTTCACCCTTGGCAACGGGATGCAGCGCAACCGCTACATTATCCCGCTCGGTGATACGAATGAGTTTTGTCATAGCATAATCCTCCCGCTTACAGGCAGGAAGCAAACGCGGCCTCCG
>CALWEB010000161.1 GCA_944376955.1 uncultured Agathobaculum sp.
TACGACCGAGCCGGAGCCTGCCACAGACAATGAGAAGAAGCACTGGCCGAACGCATAGACCCAAACCTCCGGATTGAGCAGGCCAGCCGGGTTGAGGGTGAAGATGTACTTGTAGCCAGCTTCCGTGTCCGGGATAAACACCATGACAACGGCCAGAATGATAAACAGCACATACAGCGCGGGGATCATGATCTTACAGGATTTCTCAATGCCGCCCGCAACGCCCATGACCATAACCAGCAACGATACAATCACGCCGACAATGATCCACATGTTGTTTGCGCCGCCGGTCGAGAAAGTCATCTGGATCGCTTCGCCCAGACTACTTGCCGCGGGCGCGACCGCATCGAAAGTACCGCCGATGACGTTCATATCCTGACCCATCGCGGTCAGTTCGCCGGTAAGCGCCATCTTGGCGTAGTAGAACACCCAACCCATGATGACCGCATAGCCGGTCGCCAGACAGAACGCGCCGATAATCGGCACTGCGCCCAGCCATTCACCAATCGACTTGGGCTTGCCGCCGTCCTCCATCGCCTTTCCGAACGCGCCGGACGGGCCGCTCTTGGCCCAGCGACCGAGCGAGAACTCCTCCATCATTCCAGACTGACAGATGATGGCAGCAAAGATGAAATACGGAATGAGGAAGGTCAAGCCGCCATACTTGGAAACCAGCATCGGGAAGCGCCACACGTTCGCCATGCCGACGCACGAGCCAACCGCGGCCATGATAAAGCCCCACTGGGACTTAAAGCCGTCTGTCTTTACGGTGGTCTGATTATTACTCATACTTTACACCCCTTTTTCTACCGGTCATGCCGATAATAAAAACGTCCGCGGAACTGTTTAGTTTTCCGCGGACGCCGTTTACCTTTCATTTCCTGCGCTCTTTCCACGCGGCGCAGGTTACGCCCATATTGTCACCCTCAGATTACTTTTCTTCGTTCGGGTACGGCTCGAGGAACGCATGGAAGTGACGCATCGGCAGCTTGTGGCCCCAGACAATGCGCATGTTCGGGATGGACTCGCGATCCTCGTACAGCGCCTTGACGGCTGCGATAACGTAATCCAGATGTTCCTGCGTCAGACGGCTGCGGTCGATGGCGAAGCGGACAACGTTTGCCAGCTCTGCCTGCTGCTCCGGGGTCTTGAGGTCGTACTCCATGGAGTAGTCGCCCAGCTCGGATACACGGATACCATAGCGGCGGATCAGCTCAAGGCTGAAGCCCTCGCCTGCGAAGGTGTCGTGGCCGCGCTTGCCGTCAAAGAATTCGTCCATGTTGATGTAAACCGCATGGCCGCCAGCCGGGAGGACAACGCCCTTGACGCCGGCCTTGTAGAAGCCTTCTGCCAGATAGTTGCACTGTGCAACGCGCTCGTTCATGTAGTTGAAGTCGCAGCTCTCATACAGGCCAACTGCCAGAGCCATGATGTCACGGCCGGACATGCCGCCGTAGGAGTCGTTGCCGTAGCAGGAGATCTGCTTTACCTTCAGGGTAACGCCTACGTCAGTGATCAGGTTGCCGTTCTCGTCGAAGTCGGAGAACTTCTGCCAGAACAGGCCCTTGTCGCGGAATGCGAGCATACCGCCCATATTTGCATGGCCGTCCTTCTTGGCGGACATGGTGAACGCATCGCAGTACTGGAACATTTCGGTTGCGATCTCTGCGATGGACTTGTCGGCATAGCCGTCTTCGTTCATCTTGATGAAGTATGCGTTTTCAGCCCAGCGAGCGGTATCGAATACCACCGGGATTTCATACTTATGCGCAACGCGGTTGATTTCCTTCAGGTTTGCCATGGAAACGGCCTGGCCGCACACCGGGTTGTTGGTGATGCAGGTGAAGATCAGCGGGACGTTTTCCGGGCCGACACCCTGGATCAGCTGCTCGAGCTTCTCGATGTCCATGTTGCCCTTGAAGGGGTTCTTCTCGTACTTGCCGCCTTCCGGTACTTCGTACAGCAGTTCCTTGTTGTACAGGTTACGCGGAATGGAGCCCATCTGCTTGATGTTGCCTTCGGTGGTATCAAAGTGGCCGTTGGACGGGATGGTGAACTTGGTGCCCGGATGACGGCGGTTGAGGATATTGCGGACGATTTCCATCAGGACGGACTCAGCTGCACGGCCCTGCTGGATGATGAAGGTGTTCGGGCGCTCCATCTGCTTAGCGCCGCCGTTGAAGAAGCCGCCCTCATACTCGCAGAGGTAAACTTCGTTCATCATCTTCTCTACGTCGCGGCAGTCGGTGCGCACGAGGTCGATGATCTTCTTCCAATTCTTCTCGCCGCCGCGCTCGAAAATGTCGCGGAAGGTATCGAGCAGTACATAATAACCGGTGTTGCGGCCATATGCCTCGTCGCCGAGGAACAGGGCAGCCCACTGTTGGTTGGTCATTGCGGTGGTGCCGGAGTCAGACAGCATATCAACGGTCAACATGCCAGCCGGGAATGCAAACTCATTCCAGTGGGTGGCGTTCAGAGCGCGCTCGCGCTGCTCGATCGTAACGTCCGGAAGATCGCGAACAGCAAACGTGAAATGATGCGGTGCGGGTACATCCAGCGGGTAGTGAGCCATGTTCTTGTCCATATAAATTACCTCCATTTTTCTTGACGCACAGCGCCTTATTCTTAGAGGATACCCCGGTCATCGATTGCCGGCTTCCCACTTCCGGTATTTCCGACTGGCGGACAGTATCTTTCACTAATGTGAACAAACGTTAGGGTGTGTTACAGGGCCGCGATGACTTCGATCTCGACCAGCGCATCCTTGGGCAGGCGCGCAACTTCGACGGCGGAACGTGCCGGATAGTCACCCTCACCAAAGAATGTGGCATACACTTCGTTCATTGCGCCGAAATTATTCATATCGCTGAGGAAAACGGTCGTCTTGATGATGCGATCCATGCCGGTACCGGCCTCTGCCAGAATCGCCTTGACATTGTTCAAAGACTGTTTGGTCTGCTCCGCGATCCCTTCCGGGAATGCGCCGGTGGACGGATTGATGGGCAACTGCCCGGAAGTAATGACCAGTCCGTCCACTGCGACGGCCTGTGCATACGGCCCGATCGCTGCGGGAGCCAGATCCGTACTGATGACTTTTTTCATCCTTTCCACGCCTCCTTTTCTGAGATAAATTTATCATTAGAATAATAATTTGTCAAGTGGGTTTTGTATACTTTGTACGATAGCACACTTTTATTTTTGGTTTTTGTGGGAATTTTACATAGGTTTTGTCGAAAGTAGATAATAACTTTTTCTTTTAATTGTGATAAATTATTCTCACCTTTTTTGACATTTCCGTTAATTTTGCGTTATAATAAAATCAGAACCAGAAACCGGTCTGATTTTTGAAAATGAGGTGAGCGTATGGCCAATCCATTGCTGCAACATTATATGAAGTTGACCGAATTTCTCGGTCAGGCGCTCGGTCCCGATTATGAGGTCGCGCTGCACGATCTGACCGATAAGAACCGCTCTATCATTGCCATTGCCAACAACCATGTCAGCGGACGCGAGGTCGGTGCTCCGCTGACCAATGTGGCGCTGAAAATCCTGATGGACAAAAGCTACGAGTCACAGGATTACCGCCTGCATTATTGCGGGGTGTCTGCCGCAGGCAAAACGCTGCGTTCGTCCACCCTGTTTATCAAGCAGAATGGCAGGCTGATCGGGATGCTGTGCATCAATTTTGATGACAGCCGCTATCAGGTGGCGAGTGAAAACATCCTGCGCCTGTGCCATCCGGATGCGTTTGTGCAGGAGCATTGCCAGCCGGGCAGCGCGCAAAGCAGCGGAGACGCGGTGCGTGCCGTCCCCGCAACGACCGAAAGTTTCCACAACTCGATCGACGCGGTCGCAGGAGACGCGGTCGGCCGCGAACTGGCGCAGCTGGGCGTAACGGCCGACCGGCTGACGCCGGATGAGCGGATCCAGATCATCTCCTCGCTCGAGGCGGGTGGGATCTTTCTGCTCAAGGGCGCGGTCAAGGATGTGGCGGATGCGCTGCATTGCTCGCAGGCCAGCGTATACCGCTACCTGTCACAGATCAAAAAAGAAGAAACCTGAAGGAATAACGGGTCAACAGACAAAAAATGGGCGCTTCGCGCTCATTTTTTGACGGAATAGAACGGAGGGGCAATATGTTGATACCGGTGACGGCTGCGGATATCCCGGATTTTCAAACCGCGTGTGCTTACGAGCATGTTTTTGGCTCGCGGGCATTGACTGCCCTGCGCGCGCATGGGCTGGGCAGCGCGGACGCGCATTTTTTCCTGTGCCGTAAAGGGCGTGAGCCGGCCGCCGCGCTTTATCTGGCGGACGGCGTGCTGACGATCTCGTCGGATGAGCGCGCTGACCCTGCACCGATCGCGGAACTTGCGCAGCGCATGGGTGTGCAGGAGATTGACACCAACTGGACGCAGTGCCAAGCGCTGCAGCATTTGTTGGGCGGGCGGACGGAAAGTTCCTATTATATGGTATACCGCGGTGCACCGCAGGAGGCGGACTACCCGGATATCGTCCTGGGCGACAAACGCGCCGTGTTCTCGGTTCTGCAGCGCAGCCATGAATATTACCGCAGTCACTTGACCTTTGAGACTTGGGCGGCAGATCTGGACCGCCGCCTGTCGCGCGGGTTGGCCGCGGTCTATCAGCTGAACGTGGACGGCGAAGCCGTCGGTACGGGCAGCATCGTTTCGTGGGATGATGAGTGCGGCGTAATCGGTGCGGTGGCGGTGGTGCCGGAATACCGGCATCGGGGATTGGGCAGCACCATCAGCCGCTTTCTGGTGCGGCAGATCCAGAAGGCGGGCAAAACCCCGCGCCTGATCGCGGGTTATGACGAAGTGGCGGAACTGTACCGGCAGATCGGCTTTGTGCTGTGCGGCCGGTGGGGCGAACTATACATTTAGGAGGGTTTATCATGCGGTACATTGATTTGCGAAGCGACACGGTCACACAGCCGACGCAGGCCATGCGGGATGCGATGGCCGCCGCCGTGGTCGGGGACGATGTGTTTGAGGACGATCCCACGCTGCATGAGCTGGAGGCTTATGCGGCGGAGCGGCTGGGGAAGGAAGCGGCCCTGTTTGTCACCTCGGGGATGCAGGGCAATGCTTGTGCGCTGCTGGCGCATACCCGGCGCGGCGACTGCGTGGTGATCGATCCGCATTCGCATATTGCGGACCATGAAGCGGGTTCGTACGGGCAGCTTTCCGGGGTTTCCCTGCGCTTCCCACGCAGCGTCAACGGAACGATGGACCCGGCATCCGTGCGCGCCTGCCTGACCGATGACAGCGACGTGCAGGTTGCCCCCGCAACGCTGGTCGTGATAGAAAATGCGCATTCCTCGGGTGCGGTGGTCTCGCTCGACAACATGCGTGCGGTCTATGAAGTTGCGCACGAAAAGGGCGTGGCGGTGCATCTGGACGGCGCGCGGTTGTTTAACGCTGCTGCGGCGCTGGGTGTTTCTGATGTGCGCGAGCTGACGCAGTACAGCGACACGGTGATGTGCTGCCTGTCCAAAGGGCTGTGTGCGCCGGTCGGTTCGGTGCTGGCTGGACCGAAAGACCTGATCTGGCGGGCGCGGCGGGCGCGCCGCATCCTCGGCGGCGGTCTGCGGCAGGGTGGTTTTCTGGCTGCGGCCGGGCT
>CALWEB010000162.1 GCA_944376955.1 uncultured Agathobaculum sp.
ACCTTCTACATTTCCGATAACGTGGTGCTGCGCACGCAGACCTCGCCCATGCAGGTGCGCACGATGGAGCAGAAAAAGCCCCCGATCCGCATCATTGCCCCCGGCCGCGTGTACCGCTCGGACGCGGTGGACGCGACCCACTCCCCGCTGTTCCATCAGATCGAAGGTCTGGTTGTGGACAAGGGCATCCGCATGAGCGACCTCAAGGGCATCCTTGAGCTGTTCGCCAAAAAGCTGTACGGCGAGGACACCGTCGTGCGCTTCCGTCCGCACCACTTCCCGTTCACCGAGCCTTCGGCCGAAATGGACATCCAGTGCTACCGCTGCCACGGCGCGGGCTGCCCGCTCTGCAAGGGCGAGGGCTGGATCGAGATCCTCGGCTGCGGCATGGTACACCCCAAGGTGCTGGAAATCAGCGGCATCGACCCCGAGGAATACTCGGGCTATGCGTTCGGCATCGGTCTGGAACGCACGGTTATGGGCCGGTTCAAGATTGACGATATCCGCCTGTTCTACGAGAACGACGTGCGGTTCTTAGAACAATTTTAATTTATTCGTTCGAAACCACGCTTTCGAACGATTAGGATGCACCGCACCTACGTGCGGATGCATCCCACGCTGCGAAAAGTTCCGACAAGCGAAACTTTTCTCCGCACTTGTGAAAAAACCGTGATACATGCTCCCGGTTTTTTCTCGACCGCAATGCGGTCGCTATTTCAATAACTTTACGATAAAGGAGCGTTCATCCATTATGAAGCTGCCACTTTCCTGGCTTTCGGATTATACCGATATTTCCGGCGTCACGCCCAAAGAGTATGACGCCCGCCTGACCATGTCCGGCTCCAAGGTCGAGGAGGTCTACTACCTCGGCGCGGAGATTGAAAACGTCGTGACCGGCAAGGTGCTGTCGGTCGTGGACCATCCGGACTCCGACCACCTCAAGATCTGCCAGATTGACGTCGGTCAGGACGAACCCATCCAGATCGTCACCGGTGCGCCCAATGTGACCCCTGACTCGGTGGGCGAAATCTGCCCGGTTGCGCTGCACAAGTCCACGCTGCCCGGCGGCGTCAAGATCACCAAGGGCAAGCTGCGCGGCGAGGTATCCAACGGCATGATGTGCTCGTTCCAGGAGCTGGGGCTGACGCACGGCTGCGTGCCCTACGCCTGCGAAAACGGCATCCTGTTCCTGCCGGAAGGCACGCCCGTGGGCGAGGATATCAAGAAGGTGCTCGGTCTGGACGACTACGTTGCGGACTTTGAAATCACCTCCAACCGCGCCGATTGCTTCAGCGTCATCGGCCTTGCCCGCGAAACCGCCGCCACCTTCGAGCGTCCGTTTGCGGTCAAGGAGCCGCAGGTCAAGGGCTCGGGCGACGACATCAACAAGTATATGTCGGTCGAAGTTATCGACACCGACCTGTGCCCGCGCTACACCGCGCGTCTGGTTAAAAACATCAAGATCGAGCCGTCCCCCGCGTGGATGCGCGAGCGCCTGCACGCGTGCGGTGTGCGCCCGATCAACAACATCGTTGACATCACCAACTACGTCATGCTCGAATACGGCCAGCCGATGCACGCATTCGACTACTCCTGCTTGTCGGACGGCAAGATCGTCGTGCGCCGCGCGCGGAACGGCGAGTCCATCCAGACCCTCGATGGGCAGGATCACGACCTGACCGACAAGATGCTTGCCATCTGCGACAACGACAAGCCGGTTGCTGTTGCAGGCGTCATGGGTGGCGCCAACTCCGAAATCGAGAACAATACCAAGACAGTCGTGTTCGAGTCCGCCTGCTTCCACGGCGCGACCGTGCGCGTCACCGCCAAGGCGCTGGGGATGCGCACCGAAGCATCCGGCCGCTTTGAAAAGGGCCTTGACCCGTCGCTGACCATGCCCGCCGTGCAGCGCGCTTGCGAGCTGGTGGAACTGCTCGGCGCAGGCGAAGTCGTGGACGGCATCATCGATGCGTGCGCCGCTGACCTGCCCCCCAAGACGCTGCCCTTCGAGCCGGACAAGATGAACGCACTGCTCGGCCTTGACCTGTCGGCCGACGAGCAGAAGGCCTACCTCGAACGTCTGGAGTTCCGCGTCGAGGACGGCAAGGTCATCATCCCGTCCTTCCGCGTGGACATCGCGCGCATGTGCGATCTGGCGGAGGAAGTCGCCCGTATGTACGGCTACGACAAGATCCCGACCACACTGTACGCCGGCGAGATGGTACAAGGTGAATACACGCCCAAGCAGCTGGCCGAACAGAATGTCTCCCTCACCTGCCGCGAAGCCGGTTTTGACGAGGCGATGAGCCACTCGTTCATCTCCCCGAAGTTCTATGACATGATCGGCTGGGCAAAGGACGACCCGCGCCGTATCTCCACGACCATCCTCAACCCGCTGGGCGAGGATTTCAGCGTCATGCGCACGACCGTACTGCCTTCTATGCTGTCCTCCCTTGCGCACAACCACGCGCACCGCAACCCGACCGCTTCCCTGTTTGAGCTGGGCACGGTCTATCTCCCGACCGTTAAGGACGGCAAGGCAGACCCGGATGTGCTGCCGCACGAAGAGAAAGTGCTGACCCTCGGCAGCTACGGCCACCTGTCCTTTTTCCAGTTCAAGGGCGTGGTGGAAGCCATCTGCCGTGAACTGAACGTCAAAAACGTGCAGTTCGTGCCGGAAAAGAACAACCCGTCCTACCACCCCGGCCGCTGCGCCAATATCCTGATTGACGGCAAGCCTGCCGGCGTATTCGGCACGGTACACCCGACTGTCGCCGCGCGATACGGCCTGACCGGCGAGGTACTCGCCGCCGAGCTGCCGCTCGATACCCTGTTCGCGGCCATTGACCCCGTCAAGCTCTACCATCCGCTGCCCAAGTTCCCGGCCTCGACCCGCGATATCGCCGTGCTGGTGGACGACGCGGTGCCCGCAGCTTCCATGCAGGCTGCGATCGAAAAGGCCGCCGGCCACATTCTGGAGAACGTCAAGCTGTTCGACGTGTACAAGGGCAAGGGCATCCCGGAGGGCAAGAAGTCGGTTGCCTATTCACTGTCCATGCGCGCGCCCGACCGCACGCTGACCGACGAGGAATGCGACAAGGCCATGAAAAATGCACTGGCAGCGCTGGAAAAAGATTTCGGCGCGGTTTTGCGCGGATAAGGCTTTACTTTTTGGCCGTCTTGTATTATGCTGTTGATAGCAAAAAGCCAAACCGGTAGGATCGGAAAGGAGACAGACATGCTTGACGGCACCAGAAAATTCAGCCTTGTAGACGAGTCCAACAAGGAAATGAAGCGCACGCTGACCGCAGTATATGACGCGCTTAAGGAGAAAGGGTATAACCCGATCAACCAGATCGTGGGCTATCTCCTCTCTGAGG
>CALWEB010000163.1 GCA_944376955.1 uncultured Agathobaculum sp.
TGGCGACCCGGATGGGACTTGAACCCACGGCCTCCAGCGTGACAGGCTGGCGCTCTAACCAACTGAGCTACCGGGCCGAATCGCCGCCGCCGTAATCATCAGCGGCGAGATTTATTATATCGAAACCTAGGCGAAATGTCAACACTTTTTTCGCGATTTTTTTATTTTTCTGCGTGCGCCAAAAGCTGTTGCAACTTCTGCCGTGTAAAAGTGTAGATTTTATCGCAAAACTGGCAGGTGACCTCACTTTTTTCCTGTTCTTCCGCCATTTGGGATAATTCCTTTTTTCCCATGCTGATCAGCGCGCGCTCAACCTTCTCCCTGCTGCACGCGCAGCGGTAGCCGATCGCATCCGTCTGCAAGAAGTCAACCGCAAAGCCGTCCAGCACGGTCTGGACAATCTGCTCGAGTGTCATGCCCTTGTCGAGCATCGCAGTCATAGGCTCGATTTTCGCCAGATTGACCTCCAGACGATCGATATCCGCGTCCTTAACGCCCGGCATCAGCTGCACCAGCCAACCACCGGCACATTTGACCGACCGGTCGGTGTCCACCAACACCCCCAGCGCACAAGCCGACGGGATCTGCTCGCTTTCGGCATAATAGCGCGTCAAATCCTCGGCAATCTCGCCATTGACCAGCGCGACTGTACCCGTGATCGGATCTTTCAAGCCGATATCCTTGATCACCATCAGATAGCCGCGGCCTACGCCGCCACCCACGTCCAGCTTGCCGTCCGCGCGCAGCGGCAGTTCGCAGCCCGGGTTTTGCAGATAGCCGCGCACCCAGCCGTCTGCGTCACCAACACACACAATCGTGCCCAACGGGCCGTTGCCCTTGACCTGCACGGTCACCGAGCCGTCATCGGTTTTGAGTTGGCTGCCCATGATGGCCGTTGCAGTCAGCGTGCGGCCAAGCGCCGCAGTCGCAACAGGTGTGGTATCGTGAATTTCCCGCGCGCGCTCGACCAGACCGGTCGTCACGGCGGCAGAAATCTGGATGCCCGCATCGCGGGCGATTGCGCGAAGTAACGTATCGCTCATACTTTAATCTCTCTTTCGTGCGGTAATATAGACCCGATCCTCCCCGCCGCGCACGGGCGAAAACGATTGGTCCCCATAGGTTTTGATCTCGGAAAAGCCAGCCTTTTCCAACATAGCCGTCAGTTCCGAAAGGGTGTAAATGCGCTCCTCATGCGTTTCCTGCGCACGCATCCACACATCGCCGTCACGCTCGAAAATATCGAACTGATAAGCGCACAGGCTATTCTCAACCGCGGCCTGCCAGACGCAGAACACATCCTCGTCCTCGCGCACATAGCTGTTGCCGTCGATCCGCGCAAACTTATCCGGTGTGTTGATATCGAACACAAACAGGCCGGTTTTCGGCTCCAGGAACAGATGCACCCGGTCAAACGCCTTTTGCAGCGTCTCCGGCTCGGTCACATAATTAATGCTGTCCAGACAGCACAGGCACACGTCCACCGTGCCGTACAGGTCGAGCTGCTCCATGCGCTGGTTGAGGAACAGCGGCCGAGGATTGCAGTCCATGGTGTTCTGCATGGCCTGCATCAGCATCTCGGGCGAGGCGTCCACACCGATCATATCGTATCCGCGCTGCGCCAGCAAGCGGGTCAGGCTGCCCGTGCCGCAAGCCAGATCGAGTACGATCTTCGGCTCCACGCCTTCTCGCGCAAACAGCGCAACAAAAAATTCCGCCCACCGTTCATAGCCCACATCCTCGGTAAAGCGGTCATAGTATGCCGACAGTGCCTGATAACTATTCATGATCTTCCTTCAGCCGGTCGAGCATCTTGCGGTATCCATCCGAACCATATACCAAACATTTGTTGACACGGCTGATTGTCGCCGTGGAAGCGCCGGTTTCCTGCACGATATCACTATAAATCCGGCCTTCGTCCAGCATCCGCGCAACCTGAAAGCGCTGCACCATTGCCCGCAGCTCTGCAATCGTACAAAGATCCTCAAAAAAATCATAACAGTCTTCCACTGTCTTCAGTTTGAGAATGCCCCGAAACAGGATGTCCATATCCTCATCTTTCAGCTTCCGGTTCAAAACATATCCCTCCTACATCCATATTGTAGTTCGTTATGTTTCATTATAACACAGCGCTTTCATAATGTAAAGTATGAAAACCAATATCAAAACGCCTGCAAAACATGCCAGCGAAAAAAACGAACCGCATCCGAACGGGATGCGGTTCGATCTGTACAAAAAATTTGCCTTATGCCTTGCCGTTGCAGCCGAGCACATGAACCAGCTTGTGAGCAACCATGTCCTTGACAGCCTGACGTGCGGGCTTGAGGTACTGACGGGGATCGAAGTGATCCGGATGCTCGTCGAAGTACTCGCGGATGGTAGCGGTGATGGCCAGACGGATGTCCGAGTCAATGTTGATCTTGCAGACAGACAGCTTGGCAGCCTGACGCAGCTCTTCCTCCGGAATACCGATCGCATCGGGCATCTTGCCGCCGTGTGCGTTGATGATGTCAACGAACTTCTGCGGAACGGAAGACGAACCGTGCAGTACGATCGGGAAGCCCGGCAGACGCTTGGAAACTTCCTCCAGCACGTCGAAGCGCAGCGGAGGCGGAACCAGAATGCCCTGCTCGTTGCGGGTGCACTGCTCGGGGGTGAACTTGTAAGCACCGTGGGAGGTGCCGATGGCGATTGCCAGCGAGTCACAGCCAGTGCGGGAAACGAACTCTTCTACTTCTTCCGGACGGGTGTAGGAGGAATCCTCAGCGGAAACCTTTACGTCGTCCTCAACGCCAGCCAGCGTGCCCAGCTCAGCCTCAACCACAACGCCGTGCGCATGAGCGTACTCAACAACCTTCTTGGTGATCTCAACGTTCTCGTCAAACGGCTTGCTCGAAGCATCGATCCTAACCGAAGTGAAACCGCCGTCGATGCAGGACTTGCAGGTCTCAAAGTCCGGGCCGTGGTCCAGATGCAGCGCGATCGGAATATCCGGGCACTCCTGCACGGCAGCTTCTACCATCTTCACCAGATAGGTGTGGTTGGCGTAAGCGCGCGCGCCCTTGGAAACCTGCAGCACAACCGGTGCGTGCTGCTCCTGGCAGGCCTCGGTGATGCCCTGCACGATCTCCATGTTGTTTACGTTGAAAGCGCCGACTGCATAGCCGCCGTCATAAGCTTTCTTAAACATCTCGGTAGTAGTAACTAATGGCATAGTAAACTTCCTTTCCTACAAACAAATTAGCCTAAGCTGAATTCTTCCTTTATTTTATCAGTATGTTCGCGTAAAATCAAGAGCATCATCGAAATTGCATCCATTTTTTGCTTTCCTGTCCAAAAAGCCGGCCGCTATGCAAAAACTTCTGTTTTGCATTGATTTTAAGGCGGTTTTATGATAACCTTATATTGCAAGAAAATGCAGTGGGCAAACCCTGTGTTTTAATTTGTTAGGAGGTTTATCATTATGAGTGAACTGAAAGGCGCTTGCGTCATCGGCCAGTCGGGTGGCCCGACTTCGGTCATCAATTCTTCCGTGCTCGGCGCGTTGGAGACCGCGCTGGACAACCCGTCCATCACCCGTGTATTCGGCATGGCACACGGCATCAAGGGCCTGCTGAACGACGAACTGTACG
>CALWEB010000164.1 GCA_944376955.1 uncultured Agathobaculum sp.
GTCTGCTTTGCCATGCCTTTTTCCTTCCCCAAACGCTTGTTTTTCCACAACCTATCGGCTACATACTCCTTTGGACGGCGCATAAAAGGGCGCGCTGCAGATTTCATTTCTGCAACGCGCCCTTTTCAGCAAAGCCGGGGACATGTGCCTCGGCTTTGCTCCAAGAGAGCGGTTTTGCGTGCCGGATTGTCGCACAAAACCGCGAAAGGGCCGTGTCCGCGCGTTTGCGCGGCACAGCCCCTTCGTTTGAAAGCGTGGCTTGAAACGAAATTTGATTATTTTGCGTAGTCGATAGCGCGCGTCTCGCGCACCATGTTGACCTTGATCTGGCCGGGGTAATCGAGTTCGTCCTCGATCTTCTTGGCCACCTCGCGGGCCAGCAGGATCATGGCGTCATCCGAAATCTTGTCGGGGTTGACGATGATGCGGATTTCGCGGCCTGCCTGAATCGCATACGAGCTGGAAACGCCGGGCGTTTCGTTTGCAATGCTCTCGAGCTTTTCCAGACGCTTGATATAGTTCTCCAGATTCTCGCGGCGCGCGCCCGGCCGTGCAGCCGAAATGGCGTCCGCAGCCTGCACTAGGCAGGCGATCGTCGTCTTGGCTTCCACGTCGCCGTGATGTGCCTCGATCGCGTGAATGATCGGCTGCGCTTCCTTGTACTTCTTGGCAAGGTCTACGCCGATCTGGACATGGCTGCCTTCAACCTCGTGGTCGATTGCCTTGCCGATGTCATGCAGCAGGCCGGCGCGGCGCGCGGGCAGCGGGTCGAGCCCCAGTTCGCTGGCCATCATGCCGGCAATATGTGCCACTTCAATCGAGTGCTGCAATACGTTCTGGCCGTAGCTGGTGCGGTAACGCAGGCGGCCGAGGATCTTGACCAGTTCGGGGTGGATGCCGTGGATGCCGGTCTCAAAGGTTGCACGCTCACCCTCGGATTTGATGATCTGTTCGACCTCGCGGCGCGACTTTTCCACCATTTCCTCGATGCGGGCGGGATGGATGCGGCCGTCCACAATCAGTTTTTCGAGCGCCAGACGCGCGATCTCGCGGCGCACCGGGTCGAACGAGGACAGGGTGATCGCCTCGGGCGTGTCGTCGATGATCAGATCGACGCCGGTCAGCGTTTCGAGCGTGCGGATGTTGCGGCCTTCACGGCCGATGATGCGGCCCTTCATTTCATCGTTGGGCAGCGGCACCACCGAAACGGTTGCTTCGGAAACATGGTCGGCGGCACAGCGCTGGATCGCGGTCGAGATAATCTCGCGCGCGGTCTGTTCGCTCTCGTCCTTGAGCTTCTGCTGGATCTCACGCAGCTTGACCGCAGCGTCGTGCGTGGCTTCGGACTCGATCGAGCGCACCAGCATTTCCCGCGCCTCATCGCGCGTCATGCTGGCAATCTGCTCGAGCTTTTCCAGCTGCTCGGCTTTGATGCGGGTCAGCTCTTCCTTTTCCTTTTGGGTGGCGTCAAGCTGACGGTTGAGTTCTTCGTTCTTACGGTCGAGCGTATCGCTCTTCTTGTCGAGCGCTTCTTCGCGCTGGATCAGGCGGCGCTCCAGCTGCTGGGTTTCGTTGCGGCGCTCTTTCAGCTCGCGGTCGGCTTCGGTGCGCTGCCGGTGGATTTCATCCTTGGCTTCCAGGATGGATTCCCGCTTTTTGGTTTCACCGGCTTTGATGGCTTCGTTGATAATGCGTGTCGCTTCGGTTTCGGCGGAGCCAATCTCCTTTTCCGCAACGCTTTTGCGGTATAGGAAACCGATGACAATGCCTACAACGAGACACACGACACCGGCTATAATCGGTATGATGATGTCGGTCATATTTTTGGTGTGTCCTCCTATTTTGTGATTTTGAGGCAACACCGGTTTGGGCAAAAAACGGCTTGCGCGATATCTTTCGGCAAAATGGACGCAGTATTGCAGTTAATACGCATTTGGTTGCGTTCTATATGGCAAAACATGCGGAATATAATGACAAAAAATGGCGCAACAGGCCGGTTGTTGCAATCAAACAGGTGCGGCCCTGCGTAGCAAGTGGCGCTCCCGCGGGAGGCCGGGTTGATAATGCCCTTGAAAAAAGCCCTGCGCGAGTCCGCGCAGGCTAGATTACAGCAGGTATTATACTACAATTTATTGTAAAGCCTGTTGGTCAAACTGTCAAGAAAAACCCATCCGATACCGTGCAGATTTTGGCGTATTTTGAGAACAGGCCGGGCGCGCCCTTGTGAAACAGACGGCGATTTGCTATAATAGAACAACTATATCGGGAGGAACGCTTATGCATGAGTCCATGCGCCGCATCCAGCGCGGCTCTTTTGTTTATTATACCTGTACCCGGTTGCCGGTGCGCCATGCCTTCACCACCAAGTTCGGCGGCGTGAGCACAGGGCACTGTGAAAGCCTGAATCTGGGGTTTAACCGTGGGGATACCGAGGAAAACGTCCGCGAGAATTACCGCCGCTTGGCAGACGCGCTTGGCGTGGACGATGCGCGCTGGACGCTGACAAAGCAGATCCACGAGACCGAGGTTTCGGTCGTGACGGAGGCACAGGCCGGCATGGGCCTGCATCAGCCGATGGCATGGCAGTCGGACGCGATTGTAACCGCCTTGCCGGATACGCCGCTGATCGGGTTTTATGCGGACTGCGTGGTAACACTGCTGTACGATCCCGCGGCCCATACTGCGGGTGTGTGCCACGCGGGCTGGCGCGGCATGGCCGCGGGCATCCTGCCCAAAACCGTGGCGGTGATGGCCGAGCAGCTGGGCACCAAGCGCGAAAGCCTGATTGCGGTGCTGGGACCGTCCATCCGGCAGGAATGCTTTGAAACTGATGCGGATGTCCCAGAGGCAATGGAGCGGCAGCTTGGCGCGTTGGTGCATCCTTATATTATGGAAAAAGGCCCCAAATTCCATGTGGATTTGCAGGGGATCGGTGTCCGGCTGCTGCAGGACGCGGGCCTTTCGCCGGAAAATGTGATTGACAGCGGCATCTGCACCATGTGCTGCGCGGAGGAATTCTGGTCGCACCGCGCCACGCACGGCCAGCGCGGCGTGCAGGGCGGCGTGATCTGCCTGTAACCGAAAGGGAGTCCGGTTTATGAAATGGAAAAAACGCGTGCTGGCCGCGTGCCTGTCGGCGCTCTGCCTGCTCAGCGCCTGCGGCCTGCCCGACCTGATCGTCGGGGAGGATGAGCCGGTGGACAACGTCAAGGTTTCGGATGCGTATTTCGGCCTTGCGTGGTATCAAAATGGCACGCTCAACCCGGTGCTGGACAATACCAGCATCAACCGGGTGCTGTGCGAGGCGATGTATGAGGGTCTGTTCGAGGTGACCTCGAACTTCACGGCAGAAAACGTGCTGTGCGAGTCCTACACTGGCGACGGCACGACTTTCACCTTCACGCTGCGCGAAGGTATTACCTTCTGGTCGGGCGAAACGCTTGCCGCGCGCGATGTGGTTGCCAGCCTGCAAACGGCGCAGTTTAATGAGGCCTCGCCCTATCATAACCGGCTGGCAGAGGTGTCCTCGATTGAGGCGTTGAGCGACCGCGAGGTGCGCATCGTGCTGACCTCGCCCAACATCAACTTCCCGCGCCTGCTGGATATCCCGGTTTATCGGTCGGGTTCGGAGAACAGCGGCAGCTTTGCCGACGGTACCGGCCCGTTCCAGCCGGTTGAGAACGACCGCCAGTGGACGCTGGAGGCCAATGCCAACTGGCACGGCGGTTTTCTTGGCTCGATTCGCAAAATTACGCTGGTCGCCATGACACGCGCGGACGCGGCCATGTCCAGCTTCCAAACGGGCGATGTGTCCCTGATGCGCGCCGCGCGCATCGCGCCCGACCCGCCGTCGGTCGGTGGTTCGGTGGATACCGTGCAGACAACCAGCGCATCGCTGCATTATCTGGGCATCAATTATGCCAACAGCCAGCTGGCAAATGCCAAGGTGCGGCAAGCGCTGAGCGCCGCGCTGGCGCGGCAGAGTCTGTGCGATACACAGCTGCAAACCTTTGCCGACCCGGCGGTGCTGCCGGTCAATCCGCAGCCTACGGGGGAGGATCTGACCATCAATCTGTCCGCGGACGCGACACGGGCGGCGCAGCTGCTGGATGAGGCATTAAACGGCACCTCGGATACCGGTGCGTCGGACGAGGATACCGATACCACCGGGGAATCCGGCGATACGGACGAAACCGATTCTGCGGACGAATCTGACAGCTACGACAGCGAAGACGGATACGACGATACGGACAGCGGCAACGGGGAGGATGGCGGCACGGACAGCGGCAGATCATCCGGCGTGAGCCTGTCCTTCCGCCTGCTGGTCAATTCGGATAACGCCTTTAAGGTGTCGGCAGCTGAACAGATTGCCGCGTCGTGGAACGCACTCGAAGGGGTGTCGGTCACGGTGGACAAACAGCCCTACGAGACATTTGTTTCCATGCTGCAATCCGGCTCGTTTGACGTATACTATGGAGAGACGCAGCTGACCGCGGATTTCGACCTGCGCCCACTGCTTAACGCGGGCGGCAGCCTGAATTACGGCGGCTATTCCAACGAGGACATGACATCAGCCATCGCAGCGGCACGCAGCGGCGAGGATGTCTCCGGGTTTTACCGTCTGTTTCAGGAGCAGATGCCGATCATCCCGATCGCTTTTGAGCGCGGGCAGATCATCCTGCGCAAGGGACTGATCGACAACTACGCACCCTCGCCGTACAATGCGTTCGCAGGGGTGGAGACGTGGACGACTTCGTAAGGAGATAACCAAGCTTGACAAAGCTGCCATGTGCGGACGCATACCGCGTGGATTGGCAGATATAGGAGATATTTTATGGCTGAAAAGGTAGTATTGGGACTTTCGGGTGGGGTGGACTCCGCTGTGGCAGCGGCGCGCCTGCGGGACATGGGCTATGCAGTGCATGGCCTGTTCCTTGAGGTGGGTCTTGGCGGCGAGGAGGCCGCCCAGCACACGGCGGACGATCTTGGCATCCCGCTTTATATTGCGCACCGGCGCGAGGCGTTTGAGCAGCAGATCTGCGGATATTTTGCCGATTCTTTCCGCAATGCACGCACGCCCAACCCGTGTGTGATGTGCAATCCGCTCATCAAATTCCGCGCGCTGACCGATTACGCCGACGAGATTGGCGCTGCGTATGTCGCCACCGGGCACTATGCCCGCACGGGACGCGATGCCGAGGGGCGCGCGCTGCTGCGGCGTGCCCGCGCGGAAAAGGACCAGAGCTATATGCTGTACCGCCTGCCGCGCAAAACGGTCGCACGCTGCCTGTTTCCCTTGGGTGAGGCGGAAAACAAGGCCGCAGTGCGTGAAAACGCGCGCGAGATCGGGCTTTCCGTTTCGGAAAAGCCGGACAGCATGGATGTGTGCTTTATCCCGGACGGGGATGTGCAGGGGTGGCTGGAACGCCACGGCGCAGCCTGCCCGCCGGGCAATTTTGTGGACGAGCACGGCAAGGTGTTGGGCTGGCACAAGGGGATCCACTGCTATACGGTTGGCCAGCGTAAGGGGCTGGGCGTCGCGGCGGAGGGCCGGCTGTTTGTGCATGAACTCCGTCCGGAAACGAACGAGGTCGTTTTGTCGCTCGAGGATGTGTATCGCAGTGAGATCACAGTGCGCGATACGCATTTTATCGCACCGGAATACGCGGAAAACGGCCCGTTCTCCTGCGAGGTACGCGTGCGCTTTTCGCGCCGCAGCGACCGCGCAACGGTGTACCCGGACGGCACGGGCGCGCGTATCGTGTTTGAGGACGCAGTCCGCGCACCGGCAGCGGGGCAGAGCGCGGTGTTTTACGACGGCGATATTGTGATCGGCGGCGGTTTCATC
>CALWEB010000165.1 GCA_944376955.1 uncultured Agathobaculum sp.
GGTTCTGGCTCTTTTTGTTTGCCGCAAAAACAGAAAAAAGGGGTATGTAGGTAAAATGTCAATGGATCAACTGGCGGATCTTGTAAGCAAGATCAGCGACATCGTGTGGAACAGCGTATTATTGTACCTGCTGGTCGGCACGGGTATCATCTTCACCATCCGCACGCGTTTTGTGCAGGTGCGCAAGTTCGGCGCGGGCTGGAAGCGGCTGTTCGGCCACTTTTCCCTCAACGGCGAAAAGGCCGGCAAGGACGGCATGAGCCCGTTCCAGGCGCTGACCACTGCCATCGCGGCACAGGTCGGCACGGGCAACATTGCAGGTGCAGCCACCGCGCTCTATTCCGGCGGCCCGGGCGCCATCTTCTGGATGTGGCTGAGTGCGTTTTTCGGCATGTCCACCATCTACGGCGAGGCTGTGCTGGCACAGAAGTATAAAACCGTGGACAAGGCGGGCCACGTCACCGGCGGCCCGATCTACTACATCCGGGCACGCTTCACCGGCGGTTTCGGCAAGTTCCTCGCGGGCTTCTTCTCGGTTGCCATCATCTTTGCGCTGGGCTTTACCGGCAACATGGTGCAGGCCAACTCGATCAGCGAGGCATTCCAGAACGCCTTCGGCGTGGACAAGCGCATCATCGGCGTGATTTGCGCCATCATCGCGGCGTTCATCTTCCTCGGCGGCGTCGGCCGCATCGCAGCATTCACCGAAAAGGTTGTCCCGGTCATGGCGGGTTTCTATATGGTCGGCTGTGTCATCATCCTGTGCATCAACCATGCCGCCATTATCCCCGCGTTCCGCTCGATCTTTGTCGCGGCGTTTGACCCGCAGGCCATCCTCGGCGGCGCGGTCGGCATTACGGTGCGCGAAGCCATGCGCTACGGCGTCGCACGCGGCCTGTTCTCCAACGAGGCCGGCATGGGCTCGACCCCGCACGCACATGCACTGGCAAAGGTCGAAAAGCCGCAGGATCAGGGCGAAATTGCCATCATTTCCGTATTCATCGATACCTTTATCGTGCTGACGCTGACCGCATTTGTCATCCTCACCTCGGGCCAGCTGCAGGCGGGTGTGCCCGGCGCGCTGCAAGGCACAGCGCTGGCGCAGGCAGCATTTAACTTTGCGCTCGGCTCGTTCGGCAACGCTTTTGTTGCGATTTGTATGTTATTCTTCGCATTCTCGACCATCATCGGCTGGTACTTCTTTGGCGAGACCAACGTCAAAGCGCTGTTCGGTCAGAAGGCCACCCGCATCTATGCCGCCATCGTTGTGGTGTGCATTGTGATCGGCTCGGCGCTCAAGGTGGATCTGGTCTGGAACCTGTCCGACCTGTTCAACGGCCTGATGGTATTCCCCAACCTGATTGCGCTGCTGTTCCTGTCCGGCATCGTTGCGCGCGCCGCGCACGATGAAGATATTCGATAATTCGATCGAACCATACAGGTTCGATCGAGCTGGACGCACCGCGGCACAGCCGCGGATGCGTCACAAGCGAGAAAAAGTTCCGACAATCGAAACTTTTTCTCTTCCTTGTATAAAAGCCGAGGCACATGTCCTCGGCTTTTATGAAAACAGGCCGAAAAAGCGGCCTGTTTTCTGTTTCATGGCGCATTACCGCGCAAAAGGCGGGTTTTGTTTGACAAAACCAACCCATCGGGTATAATAAGGATAAGTCACATGAGGGGAGACTTTCTGATGCAAAAGCTGCACGGCAAAAACCTGATTTTGGTTGGGTTTACGCTGTTTTCCATGTTTTTTGGGGCGGGTAATTTGATTTTCCCGCCCTTCCTCGGCGCCGAGGCGGGTACGGCCACTTGGCCGGCGTTCCTCGGTTTCGCGATGAGTGCGATCGGCCTGCCTGTGCTGGGCGTGGTTGCGGTAGCGCGGTCGGGCGGCCTTGCCGCCCTCGCCGGACGGGTGCACCCGCGCTTTGCCGCGGTGTTTACGCTGCTGATATACCTGTCCATCGGTCCGTGCCTTGCCATCCCGCGCACGGCCAGCACCTCGTTTGAGATGTTCGCGCCGATCATCGGCGGCGGCGTGGCAAAGCAGGCCGTATACTCGGTGCTGTTCTTTGCGGTCGCATTCCTGATCGCCCTACGGCCGGACAAGCTGACCGACCGCCTCGGCAAAATCCTTTGCCCGACGCTGATCGTGCTGATTATCGTGCTGTTCGCAGGCTGTCTGCTGCATCCGGTCGCGGCACATTACGGCACACCGACGGCGCAGTACACTGCCCTGCCCGCTGCGGCAGGCTTCCTCGGCGGCTATCAGACGATGGACACGATTGCCGCACTCAACTTTGGCGCGGTCATTGCGCTCAACATCCGCGCCAAGGGCATTGAGGAGACGCCACAGGTTGTGCGCGGCACGATCCGCGCAGGCTGGATCGCAGGTGCGCTGCTGCTGGTGATCTACGCGATGCTGACGCACGCGGGCGCGCTCTCGGGAGCCGCCTTTCCCGGCGGCGCGACTGGCGCGGACACACTGTCCTCGCTCGCCTACGCGCTGTTCGGTACACCCGGTCTGGTACTGCTCGCGGCGATCTTTCTGATCGCGTGCCTGAACACCTGCATTGGCCTGATCTCCTGCGTCAGCGAATATTTCCACGGACTGTTTCCGCGCGTGTCCTACCGCGCATTTGCCGCTTTTTTCTCTGCGGCCAGTATGGTCGTCAGCAACATTGGCCTTGCCGGCATCATCCGCTTGTCCACCCCCGTGTTGGGCGCCATCTACCCGGCGGCGATTGTGCTGATCGCGCTCTCTTTCGTGCCACGTCTGACCGCGTTCCGGCTGGTCTATCCGCTGGCCGTCGGCCTGACCTGCGTGCAGAGCGTGACCGAGGCGCTTGCGCACAGCGGTGCGGTCATCCCATTCTGGACGGATGCGGTTGCAGCCTTGCCGCTGACCAAGGCAGGCTTCGGCTGGGTGCTGCCCGCACTGGTAGGCTTACTGCTCGGTCTGGTATTCTCCCACCGCTCGCCGGAAACCACCTGACAACTATCCACACCCCTGTGCAAAAAAGGACGCCATAATGCAGGCTTTTTCATCAAACAAATCACTTTGTTCCACGAACTTCATATAAGCTATTAAATGCCCGCAAAGTGCAATGCTATCCATGGTTTATAAAACTTTT
>CALWEB010000166.1 GCA_944376955.1 uncultured Agathobaculum sp.
GCTAATTGACTGAAAAAGAACAGATGCTTTTGCGTCTGTTCTTTTTTCGTCTGCTGTCAAAAACAGTGATTTGGCGTTTCCGGCAGTGTTTACACTTCTTTCAAATTTTCTACAAACATTAGACATATGGGTACGGTATAGTATAACCACAGCAAGGGAACAACCCCTTTTGATATAAACTTCTTCATGGGAAGATGATTCAAAATCTGTTCGGCCCTGTGGGACGGAATACCGCGCAGGCTCCCGGACAGTCCAAAGGCAAGAGGCTCAACCGCCCATTATCATAGAAAGCGTGCGCTGCGGAAAACAGCGCACGCTTTTTTGCGAAAAAGCCGTTTTGGCTGCGCATACTGAAAAATGATTGAAAAATACAGGGAAATAGCGTATAATAATAAAGTTATGGATGGAAGAACTTCGGAAAATAGGGAGTTAAGGACGATATGAGCAAAGCAAAACCGGCATACGGCAACGAGAGCATTTCCTCGCTCAAGGGCGCGGACCGTGTGCGCAAGCGCCCGGGCGTCATCTTTGGCTCGGACGGGCTGGAAGGCTGCGAACATGCGGTGTTTGAGATACTGTCCAACTCGATCGACGAGGCGCGCGAAGGCTTCGGTACCGAGATTGTCACCACCCGTTATGAGGATGGTTCGATCGAGGTTGCCGACCGTGGCCGCGGTATTCCGATTGAGTGGAACGAGAGTGAGCAGCGATATAATTGGGAACTGGTGTTCTGCGAGCTGTATGCGGGCGGCAAATACAAAAACGACACGGGAGAAAACTATGAGTTTTCGCTCGGCCTGAACGGTCTGGGCACTTGTGCGACCCAGTATTCTTCGGAATACATGGATGTAACGGTTGTGCGTGACGGTTTCGAATACAGCCTGCACTTTGAAAAGGGCGAAAACAAGACGCCGACCAAGGAGGGCTTTGTGAAAAAGCCAACGGCTGCCAAAAAGACCGGCACAACCATTCGATGGAAGCCCGATCTGGAGGTGTTCACCGATATCAACATTCCAGTTGATTATTATCTGGATACGCTCAAGCGACAGGCTGTGGTCAACAGCCATATCAAGTTCGTGCTCAAAAATCAGGTTGGCGGTAAGTTTGAGACGACCGAGTTTTTGTATCAGAACGGTATCGTGGATTATGTCACTGAGATTGCAGGGGAAAACCCGCTGACTTCGGTGCAGTTTTTGGAAGGGGAGCGGCGAGGCCGCGACCGTGCGGACAAGCCGGAATACAAAGTGAAACTGTCCTGCGCGTTTTGCTTTTCCTCTGCGGTGTCCCGCATCGAGTATTACCACAACTCTTCGTGGCTGGAGCATGGCGGTGCGCCCGACAAGGCGGTGCGCTCGGCGTTTGTTTCAGCGCTGGATGGCTATCTCAAGCAGAACGGGAAGTATACCAAGAACGAGAGCAAGGTTACGTTTCAGGACGTGCTGGACAGCCTGGTGCTGGTGACCAACTGCTTCTCTACCCAGACTTCGTATGAGAACCAAACCAAAAAGGCGATCACCAATAAGTTTATCCAAGAGGCGATGACCGATTTCCTCAAGCAGGGGTTGGAAATCTACTTTATCGAGAACAAAACCGAAGCGGACAAGATTGCCGAGCAGATCTTGATCAACAAGCGCAGCCGCGAGCAGGCGGAAAAGGCGCGTCTGAATATCAAAAAAAAGCTGTCAGGCGGCATGGACTTGGCAAATCGTGTGCAGAAGTTTGTTGACTGCCGCACCAAGGACGTCACGCGCCGTGAGTTGTATATCGTCGAGGGCGATTCTGCGCTCGGTTCGGTGAAGCAGGGACGGGACAGCGAGTTTCAGGCAATCATGCCCGTGCGCGGCAAGATCCTCAACTGCCTGAAGGCGGATTACGGCAAGATTTTCAAGAACGACATTATCACCGATCTTTTGAAAGTGCTTGGCTGTGGGGTCGAGGTACGCGGTAAGGCGGCCAAAGACTTGTCTGCATTCGATCTGGAAGCGCTGCGCTGGCGGCGCATTATTATCTGTACGGATGCCGATGTGGATGGTTTTCAGATTCGCACACTGATCCTGACCATGTTGTACCGGCTGGTACCAACGCTGATCGAAAAGGGTTATGTCTATATCGCGGAGTCGCCGCTCTATGAGATTACCTATCGCGACAAGAGCTATTTTGCGTTTGACGAAGGAGAAAAGGCTGCGATTCTGCAAAAGCTTGAGGGAAAAAAGGTGCTGATCCAGCGCTCTAAGGGCCTTGGCGAGAATGAAGCGGACATGATGTGGGAAACCACGATGAACCCGGAAACCCGCCGTTTGATCCGCATCCAACCCGAGGACGCGAAGGCGACCAGCGAGATGTTTGACCTGCTGCTGGGAGACAATCTGTCGGGCCGCAAGGAGTATATTGCGGAAAACGGCGCGCAGTACCTCGATCTGGCGGATATAAGTTGAGCCGTCCAAGGGGGACGCTGTCCCCCTTAGATACGCAAAAAAAGTTCCGGAGAAACTTTTTGCGATAACCCCCTCTCGTCTGCACGGCAGCCGAGGACGCGCCACTGCGGCGCGAGCAGTGGTATTCCATTCCGGCGAATCCGGATTGGAATAAAATGTTTAATGATAAAAGCAAAAAAAAAAAAAAAAACAACATGGCAAAGAAGAAAAACGACGAGCCAAAAGTATATAAAGAACATCCTTCGGTTGACCAGCGTATCACGGACACGCTGCGCGAGAATTATATGCCGTATGCGATGAGCGTCATCGTCTCCCGTGCGATTCCTGAGATTGACGGTTTCAAGCCCTCGCACCGCAAGCTGTTGTATACGATGTACAAGATGGGGCTGCTGAACGGCAACCGCACCAAGTCGGCCAACATCGTCGGCTCGACGATGAAGCTCAACCCGCATGGTGATGCGGCAATTTACGAGACGATGGTGCGTTTGACACGCGGTAACGAGGCGTTGCTCATGCCGTTTGTCGATTCCAAGGGTAATTTCGGTAAGGTGTATTCGCGCGATATGGCTTACGCTGCGCCGCGTTATACAGAGGCCAAGCTGGATGCGTTCTGCGCGGAGCTGTTCCGAGACATCGATACCGATGCGGTGGACTTTGTAGATAACTACGACGGCACCATGAAGGAGCCGACCCTGCTGCCGACGACCTTTCCAAATATTCTGGTCTCGGCTAACACGGGTATTGCGGTCGGCATGGCATCCAACTTCTGCGGCTTTAATCTGGAAGAAGTGTGCCGCACAACGATCGAATGGATTAAGAACCCCGAGCATGACCTTTTGACGACGCTGCCCGCACCGGATTTCACAACCGGCGGTGAGTTGATTTACGACGAGGACGAGATGCGTGCCATCTATGAGACTGGGCGTGGTTCGTTCAAGGTGCGCGCCAAGTGGTCATTCGATAAAAAGGACAACCTGATCGAGATCACGGAAATTCCGTATACGACCACGATTGAGGCGATTATCGATAAGATTGCAGAGCTGGCCAAAACGGGCAAACTCCGCGAGATCGCGGACGTGCGTGACGAGACCGACCTGTCCGGCCTGAAAATTGCGATCGACCTTAAGCGCGGCACCGATCCGGATAAACTGATGGCCAAGCTGATGAAGCTGACACCGTTGATGGACAGCTTTTCCTGCAATTTCAATGTCCTGATCGGCGGTATGCCGCGTGTGCTGGGCGTGCGCGAACTGCTGGATGAGTGGACGGCGTGGCGCACTGAGTGTGTCCGCCGCCGTGTGTTCTTTGATCTGAATAAGAAAAAGGACAAACTGCATCTGCTGCACGGTCTGGCGAAAATCCTGCTCGATATCGATAAGGCGATCCGGATTATCCGTGAGACCGAGGAGGATGCCGAGGTCATCCCCAACCTGATGATTGGCTTCGGTATTGACCAGATTCAGGCGGAATTTATTGCAGATATCCGCCTGCGTAACATCAACAAGGAATATATTCTCAAGCGCACGCAGGAGACCGAAGCGCTCGAAAAGGAGATTGCCAAACTGGAGGAAATCGTCAAATCCAAGGCCAAGATCCGCAATATCATCGTCAAGGAGCTGGAGCAGGTCATCAAAAAGTATCCGTCGCCACGCCGCACCCGTTTGGTGACCGCCGGAGCGGTGCCGGAGTTTGACGAGGAGGATCACATCGAGGATTACGCGGTGCTGCTGTTCCTGACGCGCGAGGGATATTTCAAGAAGATCACGCCGCAGTCGTGGCGCATGTCGCAGGAGCATAAGCTCAAAGAGGGAGACGAGGTCATCTGGCAGGCCGAAACGACCAACAAGGCCGAGATCATCTTCTTCACCAATATGCAGCAGGCATACAAGGCGCATCTGTACGATTTTGATGACTGCAAGGCATCCGTGCTGGGGGACTATCTGGCCGGCAAGCTGGGCATGGACGAAGGCGAAACGCCGGTATATGCCATGCTGCCCGGAGATTACAAGGGCAATATGGTCATCGTATTCCAAAACGGCAAGGCCGCACGCTTCTCGCTCGAGAGCTTTGAGACGAAAACCAACCGCCGCCGCCTGACCGGCGCATACTCGGCTAAGTCGCCCGCAGTGGCGTTTTTCCATCCGGTGGATGAGGAAACCGAGATCACCATGTTCTCTACCGCAAACCGGGCGCTGACGTTCCGCGCGAATATGCTGGACATTAAGGCAAGCCGTTCCACGCAGGGCGTGCAGGCCATGGTGCTGCGCGGTAAGCATACGATTACCCACGCCTGCCGTATGGAGGAGGCAAGGCTGTCGGATAACGGCCGCTACCGCTGCCGTAGCATTCCGTCGATCGGTGCGCTGCTGACCGATGAAGACCTGCCGGAGAAGCAGATTAAGTTTGAATAAACGCAAAACAGTCCCGCCGCACGGTTGCTGTGCGGCGGGCTTTGTCTTGCGTGCGCTTTTACGCTGTGCTATAATAAATTCTAAAGGAAAGGGGCGATTTTTCATGCTCAATCAACAGATGGCTGCGCTGGGGAACAACCGTTCCACCATCCGTGAGCTTTTTGAATACGGCAACCAGCGTGCAGCAGTGGTTGGCCGGGAAAATGTGTTTGATTTTTCGATTGGCAATCCGAATGTGCCTGCGCCGGATACGGTGCGGCAGGCAATTCTGGCAGAGGCCGCAGGGGATCCGGTTGCGTTGCATGGGTATACCTCTGCGCAGGGCGCAGCGGATGTGCGTAAGGCATTGGCGGATGATCTCAACCGACGTTTTGGGACCTCGTACACGGGCGATAGCTTGTATCTGACCGCAGGTGCGGCGGCGGCGCTATCCTGCGCGTTTAAGGCGATTGCCTGCCCGGGGGATGAGTTTGTTGTCCTTGCACCCTATTTTCCGGAATATATTATGTTCATTGAGCGTGGCGCAGGGGCAAAATGCGTGATTGTGCCGCCGTCTATCTCGGATTTCCAAATTGACTTCGATGCACTCGAGCGGACGCTGAATGAACACACCAAGGCGGTTGTGGTCAACTCACCGAATAATCCGTCGGGCGCGGTTTACTCCGAGCAGACCGTGCAGCAGTTGGCTGCGTTATTGCGCGAGAAAGAAAAACAATATGGGCATCCGATTTATTTGGTATCGGATGAGCCCTATCGTGAGATTGTATACGATGGTGTGCAGGTGCCGTTCGTGCCGAATTACTATGATGATACGATCGTTTGTTATTCCTACTCCAAGTCGCTTTCGCTGCCGGGCGAGCGCATCGGTTATGTGTTGGTGCCACCGCAGGCGGCCGACAGCGCTGACCTGTATGCGGCCGTGTGTGGCGCAGGCCGCGCATTGGGGTATGTGTGCGCGCCAAGCCTGTTCCAGCGTGTAGTGGCGCGCTGCGTGGGGCAGACAGGGGATCTTTCGGTGTATCAGATCAACCGTGACCTGCTATATGAAGGGTTGACCGGCATGGGTTACACTTGCGTCAAGCCGGCGGGCGCGTTTTATCTGTTCCCGAAGACCTTGGAGCCGGATGACCGCGCATTTTGCGAGCGCGCCAAGAAATATGATTTGTTAGTGGTGCCGGGCACGGACTTCGGTGCGCCGGGCCATATGCGGATTTCTTACTGTGTACAGACTGAAACCATCCGGCGCGCGTTGCTGCTTTTTGCAGAACTCGCAAAAGAATACGGAAATGGTTAAGTTGTTGAAAACTCCTAATTAAGTTCTGAAAAATATGTACAAACTGTTAATGACAATTAAGTGAAATGCACAAAAATAAATGACTGTAGTTGGATGATATTCATAAAACCTGCCGCTTGCTTTTCAACCGCGTTCCGTGTATTATAATAGCAGAGATCAGGAAACGGTCTCACAAACATTACACGAAAAGGAGCGTGACGAAGTTATGATGAAGGGTTTCTTCAATGATCTGGTCGCAGCGCGTATGCTGGATCTGGACCAGAACCGCGTCAAGTCGATGTCTCGCAAGGCGCGTCACACCGCCAAGTAATGTGAAATCATTACGGTGGCTG
>CALWEB010000167.1 GCA_944376955.1 uncultured Agathobaculum sp.
GCGCAGCCTCAGATTTCTTGCGGCGCTTGACGCTCGGGCTTTCATAATGCTCACGCTTGCGGAGCTCGGAAAGCGTACCCGCCTTGGCGCACGAACGCTTGAAACGGCGCAGCGCGCTGTCAATAGATTCATTTTCCTTGATGCGGATCTCCGACACAGTTTTCCCTCCCTCCGCGCGTTCCACTATGGAGGAACGCTTTGCACGGCCTGCATACTCAAGCACACAAAACCGTAAGAATATTATATCTGTTTTTACCGTCCGTGTCAATAACAAAGTTTAACGAACGACCAGATTGACAATTTTACCAGGCACCACAATTTGCTTGACCATTTCCTTGCCCGCAACCGCGTTCTTTACCTTCTCTTCTGCCAGGGCGGTATCGATCGCCGTCTGCTTATCGCAATCCACCGGCAGCTTGATCGTACACTTGAGCTTGCCGTTAACCTGTACGGCCATTTCAACCGTATCCTCGACCGTCTTGGCCTCATCATATGTCGGCCACGGCGCAATGGACAGCAAACCTTCGCCACCCATCTGCTGCCACAGTTCTTCGGTGATGTGCGGCGCGAAGGGGTTGAGCAGCGTCAGGAAGGTCATATACTCGGCCTTATTAACGCCCTTGTCATAGAACTCGTTGAGCATGGTCATGAGCGCTGCAATCGCCGTGTTTGCCTTGAGGTTGTCCGCATCCTCGCCGACCTTCTTGATCGTACGGTGCATGAGTACCTCGTGCTGCTTGGAGTATGCGTCGCCCTCCTGCACCTTTTCGGCCAGACCCCAGACGCGTTCGAGGAATCGACGGCAACCCTTGATCGACTTCGGGCTCCACGGCGCAGCCTTCTCGAAGTCGCCAATGAACATTTCATACAGACGCATGGTATCTGCGCCATAGGTATCTACAATCTCGTCCGGGTTGACAACGTTGCCGCGGCTCTTGGACATCTTCTCGCCGTTTTCGCCGAGAATCATGCCATGGCTGGTGCGCTTAGCATACGGCTCCTTGGTTGGCACTACGCCAATGTCATACAGGAACTTGTGCCAGAAGCGGCTGTACAGCAGGTGAAGCGTGGTATGCTCCATACCGCCGTTGTACCAGTCCACCGGCGACCAGTATGCCAGCGCTTCCTTGGAGGCAAGCGCCTTGTCGTTGTGTGGATCCATATAGCGCAGGAAGTACCAAGAAGAACCGGCCCACTGCGGCATAGTATCGGTCTCGCGCTTGGCCGGGCCGCCACAGCACGGGCAGGTTGTGTTAACCCAATCCGTCATCTTGGCAAGCGGGCTTTCGCCATTCTCGGTAGGCTCATAGCTCTCCACGTCCGGCAGGGTCAGCGGCAGCTGATCCTCCGGGATCGGCACCCAGCCGCACTTCTCACAGTAAACCAGCGGGATGGGTTCGCCCCAGTAACGCTGGCGGGAGAATACCCAGTCACGCAGCTTATACTGCACTTTGGCGCGTCCGATGCCCTTCTCTTCCAGCCATGCGATCATCGCCGGGATCGCATCCTTGACCGTCTTGCCGTTCAGGAAGTCAGAATTGACCAGAATACCGGTCTCATCCTTGGCGGTAAAGGCCGCCTTCTGCACATCCTCGCCGCCGGAAACGACCTCGATGATCTCGCAGCCAAATTTCTTGGCAAACTCCCAGTCGCGGTCATCGTGCGCCGGAACGGCCATGATCGCGCCCGTGCCGTAACCCATCAGGACATAGTCGGAAACGAAAATCGGGATTTCGCGGCCGTTGACCGGATTGATCGCAGACACGCCATCCAGCTGGACGCCGGTCTTGTCCTTGTTCAGCTCAGTGCGCTCGAAATCCGACTTGCGTGCGGCTTCCTCTCGATAGGCTCGTACTGCGTCGATGTTTTTGAGCTTATCTGCCCACTTCTCGACCGCCGGATGCTCAGGCGAAATGACCATATAGGTCGCGCCAAACAAGGTGTCGGGACGGGTGGTGTACACGGTCAGGGTATCGCCCTCGGTGGTCTTGAAATCGACCTCCGCGCCGGTCGAGCGGCCGATCCAGTTGCGCTGCTGCACCTTAACGCGCTCGATGAAGTCCACGTCGTCCAGATCGTCGATCAGGCGCTGTGCATACTTGGTGATGGCCAGCATCCACTGGCTCTTGGTCTTATGGACTACCTCGCTGCCGCAGCGCTCGCACACGCCGTTGACAACTTCTTCATTCGCCAACACGCATTTACAGGAGGTACACCAGTTGACGCTCATTTCCTTCTTGTACGCAAGGCCCTTTTTGAACAGCTGTAAGAAGATCCACTGCGTCCACTTGTAATAGTTCGGGTCGGTCGTGTTGATCTCACGCGACCAGTCGAACGACAGGCCGAGCGATTTGAGCTGGCTCTTGAAACGCGCAACATTCTTCTTGGTGACTTCTGCCGGGTGGATGTGATTCTTGATGGCGAAGTTTTCGGTCGGCAGGCCGAACGCATCCCAGCCCATCGGGTACAGCACATTATAGCCCTGCATACGCTTTTTGCGCGCCACGATATCGAGCGCGGTGTAGGAACGCGGGTGGCCTACGTGCAGACCCTGGCCGGACGGATACGGAAACTCGACCAGCGCGTAAAACTTCTGCTTTTCGCCGCCGTTTTCCGCTTCGAAGCAATGTGCCTCATCCCAGATGTCCTGCCACTTTTTTTCAACCAATTTGTGATCGTACTTCAACGGTATTTCCCCCTAAAGTGAATGGTTTATTTTAGGCGCGGTAACGCGGCGGACACATCCCTGTATCCGCCGCATCCCGTTTATTTTTCTTCTATGCCAAGCTCCGCGAGCGAAACGGGCGTGCCGTCCTTCCACAGGTTCTCCAGATTATAGAACTTGCGCGCCTCCGGCATGAACACATGCAGTACCACGCAACCGTAGTCAAGCAGCATCCACTGCGCGGATTCATAACCCTCCGTGTGGTGTACCAGTGTTTCATGATCATACTTGAGCCGCCACTCCACGTTGTCGGCCAGCGCCTTGACCTGCGTAGTGGAGGATGCCGAGCAGATGACAAAATATTCGGTCAATTCGGTCAGCCGCTCCACCTGCAACACTTCAATTTCCTGCGCCTTCTTTTCCTGCAGCGCTTCGCAAATCGCCTTTACGGTTTCTTTTGCAGTCAATGTTCTAACTCCTTCTCTATCTTCATGCTTCCGGATCAACCACCACAGCGTCTCCGCCGCCGCTTTCACCGCCGCCGGTCATGCCGCCACCTGTAGCCTCACCACCACCAGTCGTGCCGCCGCCTGTGGTTTCTCCACCGCCGGTCGTGCCGCCGCCTGTGGTTTCTCCGCCACCGGTCGTGCCGCCACCTGTGGTTTCTCCGCCACCGGTCGTGCCGCCGCCTGTGGTTTCTCCGCCACCGGTCGTGCCGCCGCCCGTGGTTTCTCCGCCACCAGTCGTGCCGCCACCTGTGGTTTCTCCACCGCCGGTCGTGCCGCCTTCTGTTGTGTCGCCGCCTGTGGTTTCTCCGCCGCCGCTGTTTTCACCGCCGGACGAACCGGAAGAATCATTGTAATCCTCGTCTGAGGTATCGCCCCAGACGCTGGTATCCTCACCCGAGCTGACGCCACCGCTCCAGCCGCCGGAGCTTCCGCCTTCCGGACCGCCAACCATATCCAGCGTTGTAATCGGTTCCTCATACGGGTTGAAATACTTGTTGACCAGATCGAGCGTCTCCTGATAATACGGGAAGAAGAACGAATACTGGTATGGATCACTGCCGGCGTAACTCATTGCGCCGTAACCAGGGAGGGTGAAGAACTGGATGCTTTCGTTTTTGATCTGCAATGCCTGCATTCCCATCCAGAGCAGCTCACCCGCAGTCAGGTCGGTCTTAACGTTTTTGAAAACAGCATCCGCAATCGAAGAGATCTTGGTGATATTTTTCAGCTGAAGCACCTCGGCTGCCAACGACTTGAGGAATTTCTGCTGGTTTTCCACACGGCCTTCATCACCATTGGCATACTGCATGGAATAATCGTTATTATGACGCCAGCGCAGGAACTCCACGGTCTGCTTGCCGTCCAGATGCTGCATTCCTGCATACAGGTCAATGTGCAAGTTCTGCGAAGGGTCATCATATTGCATCCGGAAGGGGACTTCATAATCGATACCGCCGATCGCGTCCACAATCGCCGCGATGCCGTCAAAGTTCACAATCACATACTTATCCGGCTTAAAGCCCATGATGCGTTCGATCTCTGTTTTGGTCTGTTCAATGCCCTTGCTCATACCATATGCCGCGTTGATTTTACGGCTTGCACCGCTCAGGCCATTGTTGCACATGGTATCACGCGGAATATTCATGACGTTGATGGTCTTTTTATTGACATCCATCGTGGCAACCATCAACGCATCGGTTCGGGTCTCATCCTCATCTACCGCGCCGACCACAAAGGTGAATACATCGTCGATACGCGTGCCCGAATTGAGCATACTGTTGACGTCGATCTTATCCCCATTTTCCTTATCCTTGATGGTGGGATCATTGGCCTGCGGTGGACGGACAAAGAGCACGGCAGCCGCTGCCACACAAAGCAACAGCGCCAGCACAACCACGGTGATAATAATAATCCGCCTGCGCTTCTGCTGTTTGGTCGGCTGTTTTTTTACCTTCGCGCCTTTTTTCCCCGTCGGCTTGGGTGCGGACTGCACTGCTCGCTGCGCCGTCGGCTTGGGTGCGGACTGCGGCGCTTTCTGCACCGTAGGCATCGGCTTTTGATTGGTCTTGCCCGCGGCCTGCCGCGGCGCGCTTTGCTTCTGCGTGCGGTTTGTCCGGCCGCTGTGGCCTCCGCTGCCTCCAAAAAGTTTCAAACGATTCCTGCCTCCAGTATTGTCCTATTCGTCACGCCAGCGGATGCCATGCCGGATCATATCGTTATATGCCGCAACCGTATCGCTGTGTATCAGTTTGCCGCGCTCGACCAGTTCGGTCAACGTTTGGTCATAACAATAGAGCAGCGCACGGTCGATGCTGAGCCGCGCCAGCGCGCGCGCTTTTTCCACACCCGGGAAATCACGCGTGTCTTCAATGTAGTCGGCCAGATAAAGGATTTTATCCAGCAATGTCATTCCATGCTTTCCGGTCGTATGGCAGGCAATCGCATTGCAGATGTCCTCGGGCATCCCGTATTCCTCCCGCGCGATGGCCGCTGCCGTTTTGCCGTGCAGCATTTTCGGTTCGCTTTTTTCCACGGTACAGGGTATTATACCGTATTTCTCACATAAATTCAACTGTTCCTGCGGAGAAAGATGCTTTGTTATGTCGTGCAGGATCGCAGCCACCCCGGCCTTTTCCGGATCGCCACCAAAACGTTCCGCCAGCCTCCTGGCCGCCCGCTCGCAGCCGAGCGTATGCTCATACCGGTATCCGTGCAGCCTCGACAGGATCCCTTTCCTCATTTCATCGTTACACAACATAACTTTCCCCGCCTTTCTGTTTTTATATCGCTTGTTGTCAATAACCGTAAAGGTGATTTTGCTCGATATAATCCGCGACCGCGGGCGCAGTATAGCGGCGCAACGCGCCGCCCTGCCGCAGCTCGGTCGATGAAATGGTCAGGCTGGCCCCCTCCACCAGTTTGATTTCGGCATGGAGGGTTTCATGCAGCCGTGCGGACTTTTCCCGCAAGGCAGCCCAATCGTCATCCTCACGCGCACACACTGCCAATGTGCAAAGACGTGCAATCTCATCCGGCGCGCGCCAAATACGGTCGAACGACAGCAGCATATCCGTGCCGACGATCAGGTATAAGTCCGTCTCGCCCCGCGCGTGCAGCGCGCGCAGCGTATCTACGGTATAGCTCGCCCCACCGCGCTCAATTTCGAGCGGGTCCAGCTGCGCCCAAGGGATATCTTCGGTCAGCAGACGCACCATTTCACAGCGGCCGGCTGCGGTGGCCGTCTGCTCTGGCAGGGATTTATGCGGTGGGATATTCGTCGGGATGAACAGTACCCGATCCAGCCCCAGCACGTCTTTTGCCAGCTCTGCAGCATGTAAATGCCCCAAGTGCGGCGGGTTGAACGTACCGCCCAGAATGCCCGTCTTCATTTGACCAGCACGATCTTTCTCTTATCCTTATCGCGTGCCTGCCGGTATACGATGAATTTTGACCCGATGCACTGCACCGGCTCGGCGCCAGTTGCCTCGCACAACGCCTCGGACACCGTACGTGGGGTGAGCATAGCGCTTTCCAGCACCTTGCCCTTGACCAGTTCGTGCGCTTCCAGCAGCTGGTCGAGCTGCCGCTCGACTGCATCGGTCACGCCTTCCTTGCCGATAATCAGCGTATCGGCCAGCGGATTTGCCAAAGCGCGCAACTGGGCGCGCTGTTTGGTTGTCAGCATAAATGAAATTCTCCTGTCCTTTTGGTTTCAGATACGGGTTTTCAGTGCCTCTCTGAGTGCCCGCAGCGCGCGGCCGCGGTGCGAAATCTGATTTTTGACCTCACCCGGCAGTTCACCGAACGTGCAGCCATATTCCGGCACGAAAAACAGCGGGTCATACCCGAAGCCGCCCGCACCGCGGCTCTCGCGAAGCAGTTCGCCCGCGCACTCGCCGCGCACCGTGATCTCCTGCCCATCCGGCAGAATACATGCAATCGCGCAGACAAAGCGGCAGGCACGGTTATCCTGCTCTTTCATATTCTTTAATAAAAACGTATTGCGGTCCTGATCGGTTCCCGCGCAGTAGCGCGCGGAGTAGATGCCCGGTGCGCCGTCCAGCGCGTCCACGCACAGGCCACTGTCATCCGCAATCGCAGGCAAACCGGTAAATTCCGCCGCACTTTTCGCCTTGATGATGGCATTTTCCTCAAAAGTTGTGCCGGTTTCCTCCGGCTCAGGCGCATTTTCAGGCAGCGGCAGCACTTCGATGCCGAGTTCGCCCAAAATTTCTGCCATTTCCTTCAATTTCTTCCGATTGTGGGAGGCAAGCACAAATTGCATCACAGACGCTCCCCCATCACACGGCTCTGCTCTTCACACAGACGCTGGCACCCCTCTTTGCCGAGCGCGAGCAGTTGTTTGAGTTCGGTATCCGAAAACGGACGGCCCTCGCCCGTGCCCTGCACTTCGATGAACTCGCCCGCCGAGGTCATCACAACGTTGCAGTCCACGATCGCGTGGCTGTCCTCCGCATAATTCAGGTCAAGGATGGCCTCGTCCTCGAAAATGCCAACCGACACCGCCGCAACCTGCGCGGAAAGCGGCATTTTTTCGATCACGCCTTCATCCAGCAGCTTTTTGCAGGCAAGCCACAAGGCGACAAATCCGCCCGTAATAGACGCGCAGCGCGTGCCGCCATCCGCCTGAATGACATCGCAATCGATCATGATCTGGCGCTCACCAAGCGCTTCACGATCCACCACCGCACGCAGCGAACGGCCGATCAGCCGCTGGATCTCGCTCGAGCGACCATCGAGCTTGAGGCTCTTAATGTCGCGCTTTTTGCGCGTGTTCGTCGCACGCGGCAGCATGGCGTACTCCGCCGTCACCCAGCCAAGCCCCTTGCCCTCCAGAAAGGGCGGCACCTTGTCCTCCACCGAAGCAGTGCAGATCACCTTGGTGTTGCCCATTTCCACCAGCACCGAGCCTTCGGCGTACATGGTATAATCCTTTGTCATCTTCACCGGACGCAGCGCGTCCGGGGTTCTTCCGTCTGGTCGTTGCATTATGCATTTTCTCCTTCCACAGGCGGCAGTATGGCTTCCAGAAATGCCGCACGGTCAAAATCAATCAAATCATCAATGCCTTCGCCCACGCCGACGAGCTTGACTGGAACACCCAGACCCGCCGAAATGGCAATCACGATGCCGCCTTTGGCCGTGCCGTCCAGCTTGGTCAGCACAATGCCGGTCAAGTGCGCGGCCTTGTTGAACTCCTCGGCCTGATGCACAGCGTTCTGGCCGGTCGTCGCGTCCAGCACCAGCAGCGTCTCGCGCGACGCGTCCGGCAGTTCGCGGGAAATGACGCGGTCGATTTTGGCTAGTTCGTTCATCAGATTGGCCTTGTTGTGCAAGCGGCCTGCCGTATCCACGATGATGATATCACTGCCGCGCGCCTTTGCCGCCGAGATGGAGTCAAACACAACCGCCGCCGGGTCTGCACCCTCGCCGTGGCGCACGATATCTGCGCCTGCGCGCTTGGCCCAGATTTCCAGCTGGTCAGCCGCTGCCGCGCGGAAGGTATCCGCCGCGCTGAGCATGACCTTTTTGCCTTCGTTTGCATAACGGGCGGCCAGCTTGCCGATCGATGTGGTCTTACCCACGCCATTGACGCCGATCACCAAAATGACAGCAGGTTTGCCTGATACATCGAGCGGCTGGTTTTCCAGCATGTTATCGGTCAACACCTCGCGCAATAGGTCACGCAACTCGGGTGCCGTCGTAATTTTCTTGAGTTTCGCCCGTTTTTCCACCTCAGCCACGATCTTCATCGAGGTTTCCGCACCCACATCAGACAAAATGAGCGCTTCCTCCAGTTCCTCCAGCAGGTCGGCGTCGATTTTGACGAACGCAGCAAACACACTGTCGAGCGAGCGGTTCACCGCATCACTCGTCTTCTGCAAACCCTGTTTGATCTTATCAAATAATCCCATAATAACTCCTCAAATTGTGATTGCATTCATCGAATGGTATGTCCCAGCTGCTTCTCCGCCTCCGCAAGGTTGAGCATCAGCATCTTGGACACGCCCTGTTCTTGCATGGTTACGCCATAGAGCATGTCGGCCTCCTCCATCGTACCGCGACGGTGCGTGATGACAATAAACTGCGTCGAAGCGGTCAGCCGCCGGATGTACTGCGCAAACCGCGCCACATTTACATCATCCAGCGCCGCCTCAATCTCATCGAGCACGCAGAACGGTGTCGGGCGCAGCTTCAAGATCGCAAAATACAGGGCGATCGCCACAAACGCCTTTTCACCGCCCGAAAGCAACGTCAACGTCTTGACCGCCTTACCCGGCGGCGAAACGCGGATATCAATGCCGCAGTTTAAGATATCCGAAGTGTCGGCCAGCTGCAATTCCGCATGGCCGCCGCCGAAGATCTCACGAAACGTTTCCCCAAAGTAAACGTTAAGTTTGGCAAACTCAGAGGCAAAAATCTCCTTCATGTTGACCGTCAGCTGTTCGATGACCTTGTACAGCTCATGCTGCGCCTTTTCCAAGTCATCCTTCTGCTCACCCATGAAGTTATACCGCTCCAGCGCTTGGCTGTACTCCTCCACCGCGTCCAGATTGACGTTGCCGAGCGCACGCATCTTGCCGCGGATGCCTTGCGCCTCATCGCGCGCAGCGGACACGTCCTCCAGCGGACGCGCAACCTCCGCCGCAGGAGTGGGTGTCAACTCATAGTTTTCCCACATTTTATCCAGAATCTGCGTTTCCTCGGTTTTGAGTTGTCCCGCACGGTTTTCCAATCGGGCAGACTCTCGCTCAAGGTTGAGGATCTCCTCGTTTTTGCCCTGTGCTTCACGATCCACGCGGGCGCGTTCGCCCTCGACCCGCTCTCGGTGCTGCATCTGTGCGTCCAGATTTTCGTGCAGACGCGTCTCCGCTGCAGCGGTGCCCTTGCCTGCTTCCTCGGTCTGCGCCAACTCATCGGTCAGACGCGCAATCTCCGCTTCAAAACCTGCAATCGTATCCGCCGTACCGGAAACACCAGCGTCCAGCTCCGCTTTGAGCTGTTCCAAATCAGCCAGCGCGCGCGCTTCGCTCGCGGCCTCCGAACGGTTCTGTGCCAATTCGGTCTGCACCGCAGTCATACGCGCGGCATTCTCCGCCGCCTGTGCGCCCTGCTGATCGAGTACTGCACGGCAGCGCTCCACTTCGCGTTCCGCGTCATCCAGCGCCTGCTGCGCACCCGTCTGCTTTTCGTCGCACTGCGCAATCGCATTCTCATACTGCTGCTTGGCTTGGGCAAGGTTGTCCCGTTCCAGCATCAAACCATCGTACTGGTGCTGCAAGCTGTCGAGCAGCACGCGATGCTGCGAAACCGAAGCGCGCAGCCCCGCCTCGTCCTGCTCGGCGCGGATGCGCTCAGCTTCAATGGCTTTGAGGTCATACGCAAGCGCCGCGTATTCCTCCTTAGCCTCGTGGAACGCAGCCTCGGCTTGCGCTTGTTTCTGTTCCAGCGTCTGCACCTGCGCCTCAGCAGCCTTGAGCCGGCCTGCGCGGGCAAGCGCGCCTGTACCGCGTGACGCTGAGCCGCCCGTCATCGCGCCGCCCGCCTGAATG
>CALWEB010000168.1 GCA_944376955.1 uncultured Agathobaculum sp.
CCAGTCGCGCATCCACTGGCCGTCACCCCAGCCGTATGAGCCAAACAGTGCCACCTTGCGGCCGCCCAGTTTGCCCTCCAACTCGGTGAAGAACGGGTCAAATTCCGCCTCTTCCAACACTTCGGCACCCATCGCCGGGCAGCCCAGTGCCAGCTTGTCGTATTGCGCAGCGTCAGCGGCACTCACCTCCGCCACGTTCCTCAAATCGCACTCCAAGCCGCCCGCACGGAGGCCCTCCGCGATGGCGCTTGCCATCTGCGCGGTGTTGCCGGTCTGGCTCCAGAAAATTACTGCTGCCTTGCTCATATGGATCAAAACCTCCTAAACATAAATGATGGTGATAAAGAAAAACGCTTTATGCCGCAGCGAATACTTCCAGCAAGGTTTCCCCCTGCTCAATGCGTGTTTTCACCGCATGGCATACCCGCGATAAGCGGTCAAACAAACGGGACGCAGCTTCTGCATCGCCGTAGACCTTCCAATAGCCGCACAGCTTGCAGCCGCGGCCCTCATAACGGATAAAGCCGATCACATCCTCAATCGGATAGCCCAGAAACAGCCCGATTTCATGTGGAAAGCTCGGCTGTGCGGCAATCCGCCGCCGCAAACCATCCAGCAGCGCTTCCAGCGGCGCGCCGGGCGGATAGCCGAACTTCACCAACACCCGCTGTACCCGCGCATCCGACAGGCGGCGTTCCAGCTGCCCCTGATGATAGACCAGCAGCAAAAACCGTCCGCGACACGCACAGAGGATTTCAAACCGGATGCCGCGCCGATCAAATGCGTCCTGATAGGCACGCAGCCGCTGCGGTAAGTCAGGATACTGCGTGCGGTCGCAGGATGCCAGGCTTGCAGGCTTGATCCCGGCCAGCGTCGGCGAACAATACGCCGCCAACAGACGATCCAGCTGATGATTCATGTGCAAACGCCCCTTCCGTTCTCCCCTGCCCGGCATCGTCCCGGACCCGTCAGACGCAGCCGCGGTTAGCCATACGGCTGCGTCCGCCATCGGGCCGTTGTGTTCGGATGATGCGCAAAATGCAGAGGAAGCTGTATATGTGTGTACCGGAACCACCCCGTTCCGCGCAGGCGGTTCCAGTCGTTCGGTCTTTCAGTAAGCCTCGGCTAACCTGTGTATAAGTTAGCATACGCTAACCAAAATGTCAAGCATTTTCCCAAAAAATTTTTTCACCGCCCCAAGCACAAAAAAACCGGCTGCATCAGCCGGTTTTTTTCGTCGAATCTTCGTGTGACTACTTACAGAAAGCGCAATAAGGTGTCCACATCCTTGCGCTTGGGGCAGACCGGCTGTTCGGCGGGATAGCCGATGGCGATGAGCGCAGCAACCGTCTGCTCTGCGGGCAGGTCGATCGCTTCGCGCACTTTGTTTTCGTCAAAGACACCCATGATGACCGTACCCAGACCGAGCGCATGCGCGGCAAGGCAGAAGGTCTGCGCGGCAACGCCTGCATCGAACGACTGCCAGTGCGTACCCTTGGAGGTCGAGAACGATCCGTCCCGCTCGTAGCCTGAGCGGCCGGTGATCGCGGTGACGACAACCAGCGCAGGCGCGTGCGACGCGGTTTTCTGGTTGAACGCGAAATCCATCATGCACTCGTCCGCCAGAAACTGCTTTTTCGCCGGGTCGGTGACCACCGTATAGCGGGCAACCTGCGTATTTTTCCAGCTCGGCGCATAGGCCGCTGCGGCGACCACCTGCTCAAGCAGCGCCCGATCCACCGGCTGCTCGGTGAATTTCCGCACGCTGCGGCGCGTTTTGATACATTCCAATGCTTCCATATGCGAGGCTCCTTTGCCATTGGATTTCTTTTATTGTAGCAAAAGCGCACCACATATGCAACCAAATATTACAAAAATATCACCAAAATATACCCATCACCTGCCGCCGTCTTCCAGCACCTTGATGAGGTACCGGCGCGTGCGCGGGCCGTCGAACTCGCAAAAGTAAACACCCTGCCAAGTGCCGAGCAGCGGGCGGCCGTCCTCGATCAGCACGGTCTGGCTGGCGCCGACGCAGCTGGACTTGAGATGCGCGGCCGAGTTGCCCTCAGCGTGGCGGAACTGCGGCCGGTCGGGGAACGCCGCGGCCAAGCCGAGCAGCAGGTCATGCTGCACGTCCGGGTCGGCGTTTTCGTTGATCGTGATGCCCGCGGTTGTGTGCAGGCAGCAGATGACCGCGATGCCGCTCTGCACCCCGCTTTCATGGATGGCCTCTCGCAGGCTGGCGGTGATGTTATACATGCCCTCACGGTCGGTATGCAGGGTGTATTCCTTGGTTTTCATGCTCATTCACTCCTGTTTTCGTGCAGATAGGTCGCCTCTAAATCGGATAGGTGCAGCTTGACCGCAAGCGGATATTTTTCAAACGCGTGCGCGAGCGCAAAGCTGCCGCTGCGCACCGAGTCGTCAAACCCACCCATATGCCAGCGGATTGCCATGGCTTCCTCGGTTTTCAGCCGCATAAACCGCTCGATCAGATAGACAGACTTTTCGCCGTGGCCGTAAGGGAACTGGTCGTCGATCGCGTAAACCGGCACTTTTTCCCACTCACCGCGGTCGTTTTTGCGGTTGCGCAGCTCGGTTTTATAAAATCCCGCCTTGCACAAATCGTGCAGGAGGGAAGCAATCGTGAAACTCTCGAGATCATCCGTCTCCGGATTATAGTGCTTGGAAATCAGCACATTGTAGACGTTCAGCGAATGGTCGAGCAGGCCGCCCTCATATGCCGCATGGAAGCGCGTGGACGCGGGCGCGGTGAAAAAGTCGGTCGTTTCCATCCACGAAAGCAGTTTATCCGCGCCCGGCCGGTGGACATTCTTGTGAAACGTTTCGATAAACAGTTCTTTATTGGTCATATGGTTCCTCCATTCGGGCGCGTGCATCGGCCAAAAGTGCCGACCGCGTGTTGTCCAGCGCACCGTCCACCACCGCATCCAGCAGCGCGTGCAGCATCTCCCCGACTGCGGGGCCGTGCAGACCCAGCGCAGTCATATCATTTCCGTCCACGGCCAGCTGCCGCAGCGACAGGCAGGCGTCCTGCGCCAGCACATGGTTCAGCCGCCGCTCGGTTTCGAACAGCTCCGCCACGTTGTCCGGGTGCGTCCCCTGCCCGACCGCGTCGCCCTTTTTGATCGCGAGCAGGTCGCGGAAACGAGCTTCCCCGATCTGTACCAGCCGGCGGCGCACCAGCTTATCGCTGTCACCCAGCGGACGGTCGTGCTGCTCGACCAGCAGCAGGATGCGCTCAGTCTGTTCGCCCGAAAAGCGCAGGCGGCGCGTGAGTTGTTCCGCGATCTCGCGGCTGACCTGCGGGTGGCCGTAAAAATGGCCGACACCGTTCTCGTCCACGGTTTTGCAGGCAGGCTTGCCGCAATCGTGCAGCAGCATCGCCCAACGCAAGCCGGGCTCGGCGGGCACCTGTCCGACCGCACGGGCGCTGTGCTCCCATACAGTATACAAGTGGTGCGGATTTTGCTGCTCGCAGCCCACCATCGGGATCAGCTCGGGCAGTGCCGCGATAATGATATCCGAATAGGCCATCAGCGCACGCTGCGCAAACCGCCCGCACAGCATCCCGGTCAATTCTTCACGCACGCGCTCCGCCGCGACCGAAACCAGCCGCCCGACCTGCCGCCGCATCGCCGCGGCGGTTTCCGGCTCAATGGCAAAGCCCAACTGCGAGGCAAAACGCACCCCGCGCAGAATGCGCAGCGCGTCCTCGGTGAAGCGTGCGTCTGGGTCGCCCACTGCGCGCAGCACGCCGTTTTGCAGGTCATCCTGCCCGCCGAACGGGTCGCACAGGCCACGTTCCGGGTGCCACGCCATCGCGCCCACCGTGAAATCCCGCCGGGCAAGGTCGGCCGTCACATCGGTGACAAAGCGCACCCCGTCCGGGTGCCGCCCGTCGGTATAACCACAGTCCATGCGGAACGAGGTGATCTCCAGCGGGCCGCCGCCCGTCAGTACCGTCAGCGTGCCATGCTTGAGCCCGGTTTCCAGCACCCGCTCGCCCGCGAACACCGCTTGCATCTGGTCCGGTTTGGCTGCGGTGCATAAATCCCAGTCGTGCGGTTCGGCGCCGCGCAGACTATCCCGCACGCATCCACCGACCGCCCATGTCTCATACCCCGCCGCCTCCAGCTGCGCAATCGCACGCGCGGCGTGTGTGGGCAGGGTGATCATGAGCCCTTCCTTTTCTGCCGCAGCTTATAGGATGTGCCATCCGGATTGAGCACCACGGTGTTGTCCAGCTGTGCTTTCAGACTGCTGCGGAACCCCGCAACATACTCTGCACGCAGCGTTTGCTGCTCGGCCTTTTCTTCGTCGGTCAAGCCTTCTGTTTTTGCTTTTTTCGCCAGCGCATTGATGCGCGCAATCTTTTCATCGGTCATCGCCGTATTCCTCCGTCGGATTTTGGTATGTCCTTATTATAGCAAACCGCGCGCGCAAAGTCGAGCGCGGGATGTCGTCTGCTCTGCAATTACCTTGACCGGGTTTTCTCCGCGTGATACAATGTTTTTGTGTCAACCCATCCCTGTAAAGGAGTTTGAAATATGAAAATTGAAACCCAATGCCTGCATGAGGGCTACAAGCCCGAAAACGGCGGCCCGGGCGTGATGCCCATCGTCCAGTCCACCACCTATCGCTTCGATTCGACCGCACACATTGCGGGTCTGTTCGATATGCCGACCGAGTTTATGTACTCGCGTTTTGCCAACCCGACCTGCGACGCGGTGGAAAAGAAGATCGCCGCACTCGAAGGCGGCGCAGGCGCGATGCTGACCTCGTCCGGTCAGGCGGCGAACCTGCTGGCCATCCTCAACCTGTGTTCGGCGGGCGACAGCTTTATCGCCGCGTCCACCATTTACGGCGGCACGATCAATCTGTTCGGTGTGACGCTCAAAAAGCTCGGCATCGAGTGCATCTGGGCGGACGCGGAAGCGCCCGAGGAGGAGATCCAGAAGCTGTTCAAGGACAACACCAAGGCCGTGTTCGGCGA
>CALWEB010000169.1 GCA_944376955.1 uncultured Agathobaculum sp.
CATCGGGTTTCCTCCATTCGTCCGGTTTTGCAGCTCTTATTGTAGCACAACCGGATGGATTTGCCTACCGCTTACTGCTCAAGGATGCGACCATCGGTCGAAATCACAACCACCTGCCACGGCAGGAACTTCCCGCTTGCCTGCAAGGCGGTGCGCACCGCGTGTTCGATGCCGCCGCAGCACGGCACCTCCATGCGCACAACGGTAACGCTTTTGATGTTATTGTTGCGGATAATCTCGGTCAGCTTTTCGCTGTAATCGCCCTCATCCAGCTTGGGACACCCGATGAGTGTAATCTTATTGCGGATGAAATCCTGATGGAAGCCCGCGTAAGCATAAGCCGTGCAGTCCGCCGCGACAAGCAGGTGCGCCCCCTCAAAATACGGTGCATTCACCGGCACCAGCTTGATCTGCACCGGCCACTGGCGCAGTTCGGATGCCGACGGCGCCGCAGCAGCAACCGGCGCTGCCGCCGTTCGTTCGATCGCACGCGCCTGACTACCCGGGCAGCCACAAGCCAGCGTCTGCTGCTCCTGCTTGGCACGCAGATTAGCCTGCACAGCCGCCTCGTCGTAGGCTGCGGCCTCCCGCTCGACAAAGGTGATCGCCCCGGTCGGGCAGACAGGCAGACAGTTGCCCAGCCCATCGCAATAGTCGTCCCGCAGCAGCTTCGCCTTACCGTTCACCATGCCGATCGCACCCTCGTGGCAAGCACTCGCACACAAACCGCAGCCGTTGCACTTGTTCTCGTCAATCTCAATAATTTTGCGCATCATATGAATCTTCCTCCGTTGGACTGAATTGATGTACTCAGTATATCGCATTCAACAGGGTATGTCTGTTGTTATTCCAACAAAAATTCTTCAGACGTATCACGTCGTTTCTCGAATCATGATACTTCAATATAGGAACAAAAAGCGGCGAAAGCAATTTGCTTTCGCCGCTTTTTGTCACTTATTCTCCATAAATACCTGCGCGGTCATTTATCACCAACACGCGAAGCACCTCTTCCGGCAGGTTTAATCCGTCGGAACCGCCTTCGCCCTTGAGCCAGCCTTTCTGCACCAGCTTATCTACTGTCGCGCGGCCCCACGCAGGTACCGCGTCCGCAGTACCATATACGGTTTTGCTCTGCGCAATCAGTTTCTTTACCTCATCCGCGGTCATATCGTCCACCTCCTCTATCAGTCTGCGCTTGAAGTCCTGCCACGCCGCTGCATTCTCTACAAACGGCGCAGGACAGTTCTTATGGGTCACATCGTAATGCCGCACCACATGATCCGGCGCAATACCATACTTCTGCATGAGGGTGCGCGCCAACTGCACCGCATTGTCCACCGTGCCCTGCCGGAAATAATACTTTCCGTCTTTCATCCGACTGCACAGTTCCACCCCGATGCTGTTCGCATTGCGACAATATGGGTGAAAATACGTACCTCGGGTTCCACAATGCCACGCGATGTCCGCATCATGCACGGACTGCCACACCTCATTTTCATCCACAAAATAATGCGCTGAGGTCGAAGTGCTTGTGCGGGCAAAATAATCCGCGTTGTTTTGGGCGGTGTCTCCGTCATTGGCCGTGAAATGAATCACCAAATAGAGAATATCCTTTTTCCCGCGGGCGGCTGACAAATAATTCCCCGCATTGGCCTGCCGAAAATGAATTTCCATCACATTTCACCTCCTCCCTGCATAAACTCCAAAAAAAGAAGGGTTGATTGACACAATTTGGTCAATCTGTTCTATCCTTATGCAAAAAGTTGTGCTATAATGTATGCTAGACACGTTTGAGAGGAAGATTTTCTGATGATATGCAGCAACATCCTGGAGGCAGTCGGCCATACGCCGATGGTCCGCTTGAACCGCATGGTTCCGGCAAACTGCGCCGAGATACTCGTCAAGTTTGAGGGACTGAACGTCGGCGGTTCCATCAAAACGCGCACTGCGCTCAACATGGTGGAAGATGCCGAGCGCCGCGGCCTGATTGGTCCGGACACCATTATCGTGGAGCCCACTAGCGGCAATCAGGGCATCGGCCTTGCGCTTTGCGGTGCGGTCAAGGGCTATACCGTTAAAATCATCATGCCGGACTCGGTTTCCGAGGAGCGCCGCAAGCTGGTGCAGCACTATGGCGCGGAAGTTATTTTAGTACATGATGCCGGCAATATTGGCGATTGTATTGCAGAATGCCAGCGAATTGCAGACGAAATGGCGAAAAATGACCCAAGGGTCTTTGTTCCCGGCCAGTTCGACAATCCGGCCAATCCCGCTGTCCACCGCCACCACACCGCCACCGAGATCCTCGAACAGGTGGGTGGTCCGATTGATGGCTTCTGCTCCGGTTTTGGTACCAGCGGCACGATCAGCGGCATCGGTGAAGTCCTGAAAGCGCAGAATCCCCAGCTGGAAATCTGGGCGGTGGAGCCGGAGAACGCTGCCATCCTGTCCGGCGGCTCGATCGGCACCCACTTGCAAATGGGCATTGGCGATGGCGTCATCCCTAAAAACCTGAACACAAAAATCTATGACCACCTTTACATCGTAACCGATGACGAGGCCATCCAGACTGCGAAGGATTTAGCCCGTCTGGAGGGGTTGATGTGCGGCATTTCGAGCGGCACGAATGTTGCAGCCGCCATCCAGCTGGCCAAAAAGCTTGGCCCGGGCAAAACCGTGGTCACCGTATTGCCGGACACGGCTGAGCGCTACTTCTCTACCCCGCTGTTTCAGGATTGATTTTTCTGTCCATAATACAAAAGGCTTCGGAACGCATGTTCCGAAGCCTTTTCTTTTGCACGATGACATTATTTCCTCGGCATCGCCATGAATTTCTCTTTGATGTGTGCTGCTGCTGCACGCGGGTCATCCGCTTTCATCACAGCGGAAACCACTGCAATGCCCGCGATCGGGCTGTGCGCAAGTACATCCATATTATCCGCATTGAGCCCGCCGATCGCCACCACCGGGATAGGAACTGCACGACAGATTGCATCCAGTGTGGATACCGGCGTCAGCTTGGTGGTCACATGCGTCGTAGTCGGATAAATTGCCCCTGTGCCAAGGTAATCCGCGCCATCGGCATAGGCTGCCTGCGCGGCTTCAACCGTTTTGGCGGTCGCGCCGACAATCTTATTCGGCCCCAGCAGCTTGCGGCACACGGCAACCGGCAGGTCACTTGCTCCGACATGGACACCCGCCGCATCACACGCGATGGCCACATCCACCCGGTCATCAATAATCAGTGGCACGTTCCAATGGTCTGTAACCGCTTTGACCTGCTGCGCCAATGCCAAATAATCCCGGCCGCCGGTATCCTTTTCGCGCAGCTGGATCAGCGTTGCACCGCCTGCGCAGGCCTGATCGACCGCGTGCAGCAAGGTTTCGGTCGTATGGTAAGTGCTGTCCGTAATGACATATAACGTGGGATCAAATTGCATAGTCCTTCTCCTTCAAATCGTGATATTAAGCAGCCCACTGCCTTCATCTAACGCCCCCAGTGTACAGCCATCCGGCGCAAATGCCGCACTGTGGCCAATAAAGCATCCGGGCGCATACTGATCCACCCCGAGAACGGTCATACCATTCTCAATCGCGCGTGCGCAAAGCAGGGTGCGCCAGTGCAAAACCTTATTCTTTCCAGTTGCCCAGCCCGCCGGGACAAATAAAACCTCTGCGCCTGCACCTTTCTGCGCGGCAGCCAGCGCGGGAAAGCGCAGTTCAAAACAGGTGATCACACCCAACCGTCCTGCAGGCGTGTCTATGGGCTGGAACAGACTTTCCCCTGCCCGGCACTCGTCGGATTCCCGATAGCCGAAGGCGTCATACAACCGCTGTTTGCGATGCACGCCGCGCAGCGCACCGTCCGCATCCACCACCACAACAGTGTTGTACGGCAGTGTCTCCGACCGCTCGTACATACCTGCGGCAATCCACAGACCGCACTCCCGGGCAATCTGGGAAAGCCCGGAGACGAAGGCTCCATCCAGCGGTTCGGCCATCTGTCTGATTAGAGACCGCCTGTTTATTTTTGTATAGAACATACTATATTCCGGCAAAAACAGCATAGAAGCGCCAAAATCTTTTGCTTTTTGTGCATAGCCCAGTATGGCGTGCAGATTGTCCTGCTTGTCCGTCCCGGCGCCGAACTGCGCCAGTGAAACGCTTATTCCCGCCATCCCTTGCACACGTCCACCCAAGCCTTATAGCCTGAAAACTTTTCCAACTCCGGGATGGTCAACTCAATCGCAGAATTGGCCGATCCGCAGGCAGGGAACACCGTTTCAAAGCGGTGCAGCGACTCATCCAAAAAGACGGTCACCCCGTCATGGATGCCGAAGGGACACACCCCGCCGACCGCGTGACCGATTTCAGGCTCCACCTCTTCAAAAGCGAGCATTTTTGCCTTGCAGCCAAAGCGCGCCTTGTATCTGGGGTTATCAATCTTGGCGTCGCCCGCGGCGACAATCAGGATCACACCATCCCCCGTGCGGAAAGACAGGGTTTTAGCGATGCGCGCAGGTTCGCAGCCCACTGCCTGCGCCGCCAGTTCCACGGTTGCGGACGAGGTGTCAAATTCCTGTATCCGATCTTCTGCGCCAAACTGACGCAGCCAATCTCTTGCTTTTTCAATGGACATTTTTCATTTTCCTCCGGTCTGTTCGGGAATGGCGTCGATCATGCTTTCGCACAGCCGACGCAAATAGGAAGCAATCTCACTGAGCGCCAGGCAAAGCTTCAGCCGCCCATTGGGATCATTCGGGTCATGGGGCAAAAAGGTATCCAGCATGGGGGGCACGCTTTCACGGATGCGTTCTTTATCCTCCAGCAAATGCGCATAGCAGGCTTCAAAATCCACATCGTCACGTCCGGTCAGTGCCTTCACATCGCTCAAACGCAGGGTCTGCTTCAAATGATACACACACAGCAGCTGCATAATTTGCTGCCGGGTATACTTTTTGCCGCGCACCGGCGTCATCAGCCCCTCTTTGACATAATTGTTCACCATGGTTTTGGTCAGCAGTTTATCGGAAGGATTGCGCTTTTCCGCAGACAAGTGCTGATCAAACAAAGATAAAACCTGATCCATGTACAAATCCAGCTGCGGCACATCCGCGGGCTGAATATCCTGATCAGAAAAAACCCGGTCAATCATTTGACCTAAATCGGGCATGAAATTCACCTCATTTCTTCACCATTATAATCCATCCCGTGCGGACACGCAAGGGGCGGACAACCGCCTCAGCTGCAACCATCCTACCGGCCGGTATATTTTTCCGCCTGCGAGACAAAATAAATTTACCCAATGGCTATTGCATTTTCCTGATTATATAGTATTATATTAAATACTAAGTAGTTATTTAAACTACATTTATTGAGGAGGGAATCTACATGCCGCGCATTTTTCTCAAAGCACGGGAGCCATTTTCCAGCTATTCGCATTTTGTCGGTGCTGTGCTGAGTGGAATCGGACTGCTCACCATGCTGCTCCGTATGCTGACCACCGATACCGCCAACGGCCAAGTGGCAGCTTCGGTGATTATTTTTTGTCTGTCTCTCATTGGCTTATATACGGCAAGCAGTATTTATCACTATTCCTGCCGGGATGAGAAAACATTGCGCCGGCTCAAAAAACTCGATCACAGCATGATCTATGTGCTGATTGCCGGCAGCTACACGCCGATTGTGCTTTGCTACATGCAGCCGCCGCACAACCATCTATTTCTTGGCTGTATCTGGTTGATTGCCGCAGCCGGTATCGCCGTGAAGTTGGCCTGGATCGATGCCCCCCGTTTTTTGGGCACCGCCTTGTATCTGGCCCTCGGTTGGGCGATCCTGTTTGACTTTAGCGCCGTCCTGTCCATGCCGGTGCCGGCCATCACCCTGCTGGCTGCCGGTGGGATCTTCTATACGATCGGCGGCATCATCTATATTTCCAAACGCCCGAACCCCAGTCCGCTGTTCGGCTTTCATGAAATCTTCCATCTGTTTGTCATTGCTGGAAGTGTATGCCACTATCTGATGGTTTTCCTCTATATCCTATAAGGTATCCGACAGGTTTTTCCGGCAAATACTTGACAACAGTATAAATTAGGTATATACTCTAAATAATAATTTATACTATTAGGAAGCAGGTGAGATCATGCAGACCAGAAATACGGTGCAGCGTCAAATTGTTTTGCAGACCGTCCTGCACATGCACGACCATCCCACCGCGGACCACGTGTATGCTGCGGTAGCCGCTGAACATCCTTCCATCAGCAAGGCTACGGTTTACCGCAACTTGAACCAACTGGCTTCACAGGGCGAAATCCGCCGGGTTCCTGTGCCGAACGGTGCAGACCGGTTTGATTTTAACACCAGCGAGCATTATCATGTGCGCTGTGAGAAGTGCGGTGCAGTATTCGATGTGCATATGCCGCATATCAACAACCTGATTGAGCAGGTAGAGGATTCCTCCGGCGTGGAAGTGCAGCGATATGATATCCTGTTTGAAGGCATTTGCCGGGATTGCCGGGCAAAGCAAGCGTGATTTCCGACAGCACCATTTTTGCTGTCTGAAAAATATAATAAAAGTGAGGAGTATGTGATAATGGCAAATTTGAAGGGAAGCAAGACGGAAGCAAACCTCCAGACCGCGTTTGCGGGCGAATCCATGGCACGCAACAAGTATACCTACTATGCCTCCAAAGCCAAGAAAGATGGCTATGTGCAGATCTCCAAGATTTTCGAGGAGACCGCAAACAACGAAAAGGAACACGCCAAAATCTGGTTTAAGCTGCTGGAAGGCATTGGCAGCACCGCAGAAAACCTCAAGGCTGCCGCTGCCGGCGAAAACTACGAGTGGACCGATATGTACGCAACCTTCGCCAAGGAAGCGCACGACGAAGGCTTCGAGGACATCGCATTACTGTTTGAGAAGGTCGGTGCCATCGAAAAAGAGCATGAGGCCCGTTACCTCAAGCTGCTGTCCAATGTAGAAGGCAATCTGGTCTTCTCGCGCGATGGCGACTGCATCTGGCAGTGCTCGAACTGTGGCCACATTGTTGTCGGCAAGCAGGCGCCCGAGGTATGCCCGGTGTGCGCACATCCGCAGGCCTATTTCGAGATCAAAGCAGAAAATTATTAAGCACCCTATAAAAAAGGGCTTCGGAACGAACGTTCCGAAGCCCTTTTTGTTTGCCCTTAATTGGTCGCTTCCAGCGGATAATCGTAAATCTCATGCCCACTTTCGAGCGGCGCACCATCCACCGTAATTAACACACTGCTCACGCCGCGCGCCTGCACAAAGGTGTTGACCAAAGAATAGATGAGCAGGCTCTCCCCGGTTGTACCGGAGGAGCGCACCGCGTCTCCATACACCGCGTTCATGTCCAAGGTCAGTACACCGTCCGCCGTCGAGGAGGACTGCACTGCCGCGCCCTCAGGAAGTGAACCGGCCGCGATCAGGGCATCGACCAGCGCCTGATCCGAGTCATCGGTCGCATCGGTTCCGACCGGCGTAAGCGTTTCGCCCTGTTCATCCGGCACATATACGACTACCGATTCCCCGCCAGACGGGTTGGGATTCTCCGGCTGCACCGGATTTTCCGTCGTGTCATCCGGGGTCTGCTGCCCATCCGGTGTCTCCTGCCCACTTGGTGTATCCGGCTCAACCGTCTGGTTGGGCTGATCGGTTTGCTCCGGCATCTGCCGTCCGGAAACATATCCGAAAATACATGCAGCAGCAATCAGCACAATAATGACAACAACTGCCACCACAACCGTTTTGGTCCGTTTGCTCATGGGATATTCTCCTTTCTGCCTGCCGCTGCCTGCCATCCAGGCTACGGCTGGTTTGCCGTCATTATACCACACCGGAACACCGGTGGGAAGGTCTATGCAGCTGCAAGTTCAATCCTTTGGCCCTTGTTTTTTCCTGCGGCGCACCGCTTCGGTCAGCAAATATTCGATCTGTCCATTGACCGAGCGAAATTCATCCTCCGCCCAGCGGGCAATCTCTTCATAAAGCGAGGCGGACAGCCGCAACGGCACCTGCTTTTTTGCTTTTTCCTTGTCTGCCACGGCTGCACCTCCTTTTCTCCCGATTTGCTACCGCATGGCACGTCACACACCACGGATGAAAAACAGCAGATACCCCAAACACACCGCGGCGATTGCCCCACAAACCAACCGCACACCTGCCCCGCCGTCTATCGCCACCGCACATAGCAACATAAACCCGCCGAGCGAAAACAAAAACGCGGTGATGACCACAGCCAACAGAATCCGCAGCACTTTGGGGACGCGCCGGAACTGCGCACCCGACACCATTCCGTCCGCCACCAGACTCAGTAAGATATCGACAAACATCCTATCCCGGCATCCCCCTTCCTACCTTTTATTTTAATAGATCGAACCCGAATTGACAACCGGCTGCGCGTCTTTTCCTGCGCACAGAACCACCATCAGATTGGAAACCATCTGCGCCTTGCGCTCATCATCCAGCTCAACCACCTGCTTGCGGCTGAGTTCGTCGAGCGCCATCTCCACCATGCCGACCGCGCCTTCTACGATCATCTTGCGTGCATCCACAACCGCGCTGGCCTGCTGGCGCTGGAGCATTGCGGCTGCGATCTCCGGTGCATAAGCCAGCGTGGTGATGCGCGCTTCTTCGATCTTGAGTCCCGCGCACTCCACGCGTTTCTGGATTTCCTCGGCTAGCACGCCCGCAATCTCCTGCGACGAACCACGCAGGCTCTTCTCATCGCCGCCCTCAGACACGTCATACGGATACAGGCGCACGGTGTTGCGCAGCGCAGCATCCGACTGGATGGACAGGAATTCTTGATAATTGTCCACCGCAAACACCGCCTTGGCCGTGTCTTCAATATGCCAAATGACCGCAATGCCAATCACAATCGGGTTGCCCAGCAGGTCGTTGATCTTCTGCTTATCGTTATTGAGCGTCATGGTCTTGAGCGAAAGCCGCTTGCCGCGACCCGAACCGGCCGAAATACGGCCGGACGACAGCTTGCTCCCCGACTTGGCGGAGTCCGCCGCCTCCTCAGCTGCCTTAACCAGTGCAGATTCGGCCGCCGGGTTGACCGCCGAGCAGAACGGGTTGACAAAGAAAATGCCCTCGCCCTTGAGCGTGCCGATGTACTGGCCAAACAGCGTCAGCACCAGCGCTTCGTTCGGGCGCAGCACCTTGACACCTGCAAACAGCAGCCAGCATGGCAAGCACCAATAGAAGATGCACACCACCAGCAGCGCAACCATGCCGCCGCCTGCGCCATTGTCCAGCTGCACGGCACTGTACACGATGCCTGCCACCGCCGCCAGCATCAGCACGATGTTGAGCAGCAAAATGGCCAGACCGTTGGGCGCACGCAGCGCCTTTTCCTGATATTCCACTTGATGTTCGTTCATATCCTATCCCTCACAATCATATCAATTTGATATCATCATAATACAACCCCTGTTCCATCCTGTCAAGTGAATTTTTGACAAAAAGAAAAGCGCCCATTTGGGCGCTTTTATCGAAAAATATCTGGCAAAAACAGATCGTGCCGCGGAATTTTACACCAATCGAAGGTACAAACCAGCTCACGCGCTGCCACCGGCTCCGGCCGGTCGATCAATCCCGCAGCGCAAGCCAGCGCGCCGATCACCTGCTCGGGCGCAAATCGCTGCCGCAGCAGACCAAGATCCAGATCCTCGTCCCGCTTGGACAGGCGGCGGCCATCATGGTCGCACAGCAGCGGGATATGGGCAAACCGCGGCGAGTCAAAGCCGAACAGCCGGTGCAGCCAGATTTGCCGCGGTGTGCTGGAAATCAAATCGGCCCCCCGCACGACCTCGTTGACGCCTGTGAGCGCATCGTCCACCACAACCGCGAGCTGGTAAGCAAACACACCATCCGACCGGCGCACGATAAAATCCCCACACTCCGCTGCCAGATTTTCCGCATACTCCCCCCAGACCGCATCGGTGAACCGAACCACTTCATCCGGCACGCGCACGCGTGTGGCCGGCGCGCGCGTTTTTCGCTTTTCCGCCACCTGTTCCGGTGTCAGATCGCGGCAAGTGCCTGCATAAAGTACCCGTCCATCCGACAAATGCGGTGCCGAAGCCGCGTGCAGCGCTGCGCGCGAACAAAAACAGGGGTAAAGCAGCCCTTGATCGCGCAGGATGTCCTCGTACTGCTCATAAATGGCAGCACGCTCGGACTGATAGGGTACCTCGCCGTCCCAGTCTAGCCCCAGCCAGCGCAGATCGTCCATGATCAGGTCCGCGTAGCTGCGCGGGCAACGCATGGCATCCAAATCCTCAATACGCAGCAAAAACTGCCCGTTTTGCCGCCGCGCACTCAAAAAAGCCAGCAGCGCACACAGCACATTCCCCAAGTGCATCCGTCCGCTGGGACTGGGCGCAAAGCGTCCAATGGTTGGCATCCTGCCTCTCCCCTTTCCGTCCCCTTATCTTACCACAAACAGAATATACTTTGCAACGACCCGGTCGCTCCTGTATAATGGAGCCATAGAAGGAAGGTGCTGACCATGAAAAAACGTCTGCTCAGCCTGCTGCTGGCTTTGTCGCTGCCGCTTGGCGTAGCCGGATGCAGACAACCGCCCGCAGACCCTGCTGCGGATTCGTCTTCGGCGCAAACCGAAGTGGAACCCATCCCGGAACCCGTGCAGCCCGATCCCGCCGAAGTCTATGTCGAGTCCCTCACGCTGGAACAGCAGGTCGCGCAGATGTTCTTTGCGCGCTGCCCCGATGTGGACGCAGCCGGGCTTGCCGCGCAATACGACACCGGCGGCTATATCCTGTTCGGACGCGACTTTGAAGCCCAAACACCGGACAGTGTGCGCAACACCATTGCATCCTATCAGCAGGCGGCTGCCACGCCCATGCTGATTGGCGTGGACGAAGAAGGTGGCACCGTTGTGCGCGCCAGCGCCTTCCCCAACTTCCGCGCCAGCCGCTTCCCGTCCCCACAGGCGCTTTTCGCTCAGGGCGGTCTGGAACGCATTGCAAGCGACGCCGCGGAAAAGGATGCCCTGCTCTTGTCCCTTGGCATCAACGTCAATCTCGCGCCCGTATGCGACGTATCCACCAATCCGGCCGACTTTATCTATGCCCGTGCCTTTGGGCAGGATGCTGCTGCCACCAGCGAATACGTCCGCACCGTAGTCGAACAGATGGACGCAGACGGCATGGGCATGGTGCTCAAGCACTTTCCCGGCTACGGCAGCAATGCCGACACACACACCGGCATCGCGCAGGATAACCGTCCGATCGAACAGTTCCATTCGTCGGATTTCCTGCCCTTTGCTGCCGGCATAGAATCCGGTGCGCAGGCCGTGCTGGTCTGCCACAATATCGTTTCCTGTATGGATGATACCCTCCCCGCTTCGCTCTCGCCTGCGGTGCATGAAATCCTGCGGGACGAACTCGGCTTTGACGGCGTGGTGATGACCGACGATCTGGTCATGGAAGCGATCACGGACTATACCGGCGACGCCAATGCAGCAGTGCTTGCCGTGCAGGCGGGCAATGATATGCTGATCTCCTCCGACTTCGTGACGCAGTACAACGCGGTGCTGTCAGCCGTTCAGAGTGGCGCCATCAGCGCGGATACCATCCGCATCGCAGCCGAACGGGTGATCCGCTGGAAAATCGAACTTGGGCTGATTACAACATAATTGTCTCTGTGCCCTGAGCAGAGCCTGACAAAAAGATCTCCCTTACGGGAGATTTTTTTCACGAAACTGCAACCAAGCTGCCCGTCATCCCGTATATAAGGATGAACGGAGCCAAAGGAAGGGGGATGGGAGCGGCATGAATGACACAAAACTGATCCGGGCACTACAACGCAGCCATCGCGACGCCCTCAACAAAGCGATCACCCAATACAGCGGCTATGTCGCGTCCGTAGCCCGCAATGTGCTGGGAATGCAGGCCACGCAGGAAGATCTGGAGGAAATCGTTTCCGATGTATTCCTTGCACTATGGCGTGCAGCAGACCATCTGGATGAAACCCGTCCGCTCAAAGGGTATCTGGCTGCCATCGCCCGCAACGCAGCGGTAGACCGTCTGCGCCGCCTGCGGCCGGCAGATCCACTGCCGGAAGACGACCTGCTGACTGCGGACGAAACACAACAACCGGAAACCGAAACCTTGCGCCGCGAACAGGCCGAAACCCTGCGGCGCCTGCTGCTTGAAATGCCGTCGGACGACCGCGAAATCTTCATACGGTTTTATTACTACCGGCAGGCGGTGCATGAAATCGCAGCGCTGCTCGGCATGAACGAATCCACGGTCAAAGCGCGGCTCGCGCGGGGGCGGGCAAAGCTACGCAAACGACTGATAGAGGAGGTGGACGATGATGCAAATTACTGAGTTATTTGATACGCTGAATGAACAGGAGTTGAGCGAACTGCTGACGCTGCCAGAGCGGGAAACACCCGCAGTACCCGTCCACCGGATCCGCCGCCGCGTCAACAGGACGCTGGATGAAGACTCCGCAGAAAGGAGGATTCACATGAAACAGATCTCCCGAAAAGGCATATGTGCAGCATTGATTGCCGCCGTGTTGCTCACCGGCGCACTCGCTGCCGCATCGCGCCTCAACCTCCTGCGCGGCTGGCTGCAGGAGGATGCCATCGGTGATTTGGTCGTCAACACCGAGAAGCAGTCCATCGACAACGGAGACCTGCGGTTGACGATTGAGGAATCGCTGGCCGACGAAACCATGACCTATGTTGCCTACTCGCTGACCGCATTGACCGACAAAGGACAGGCGACCCTCGACAGTCTCCGACCGGAAGATGGCATCACACAAATGACCACAGGCGATATCGTCGCATCGGCTGACATCCCCGACAGAGAGGCTTTGGTCAAACTCCACACCAGCACATCCACCAAGGCCACCAACCGGGCGCCTGCCGCATCGAGTATGCATACCGAGACGATACCGACCACGCAGCCCGACCGGCTGCTGTACCGCTCCTATTTTCTGGGTTGCGGCGGCGTATACTTGACACTGGACGGCACCGACGAACGTCTGGACGTACCCCAGACCGCCAACGCACAAAGCGCGGAAATCGAGTTTGAACTATACACCAACGTCCCGCTGCCCAACGGCACGGATGGAACCTTCTACTCCCTGCGCCTGACCAGCCTTGGCTATGCCCTTGATGCTTATGCGTGGTATGCAGATGCACGCACACAGGACTTTGATTTGGAATATATGCTGTCCTTCCTGATGAAAGATGGCAGCATCCGCACCATGGCGCAGCTGGCGTCCACGTCCTCCACCCGCGGCAGCGGGCGATGGAACGAGGTGCTCGACCTGAAAACGGTCGATGCCGTGATCCTGAACGACACCGCCTACTATCTCGATGGCTGTGACCCCAAACCGTATGCCCTTCCTGACGAACTGCACATCCTCCGGCTCGAGCCGACGGTGATTTACACCATGCCCGGCCTATACAACGATGAGGAATACCACTTCCCCGTGCTGGGCTATCCGGCTGAAGATTTACTCACGCCGTTTGGCGGCACGGTAGATTGGGACGCCGACACGCAAACCGCCGTACTCAAGCTCGGCGACCGCACTTGCACAGTCACAGTCGGCAGCCCGGACGTGTTGTATGATGACGGCGAGACATTCTCAAATCAGTTCTATCCCTCCGTTGCAGAATTCATTGACGGCACATTATACCTCGGTCCAATCGATTATGAGCGTGCGTTCGGCATCCGCTGCTGCGGTCGTGACTACTATACCGGCGACCCAATCGATAATACGGATATCAAGGCACTCTACCACACCATTTGAAACAACACCAATCCCCCCGACAGCCCGTGCGCATACACGGGCTGTCTTTTTTATTTTTTCTCTTGACAAATTCTCATTTTCCCTGTATGCTTAATTCATATAAAACACCTATGAATTAAGGGAATACGAAAGGTGGTACACCACATGGCAGATATCAAGCACAGCTTTGCCGAGCTGATCGGCAACACCCCGCTGTATGCGGCAGACAAATTCGCAGCAAAATCCGGCGCTGAAGCGCAGATCCTCGCGAAACTCGAATATTTCAATCCGGCTGGCTCGGTCAAGGACCGCGTTGCAAACGCGATGATTGCCAAGGCGGAAGAGAGTGGCGCACTCCAGCCGGGTGCAACCATCATCGAACCGACGAGCGGCAACACCGGCATTGGTCTGGCGGCCGTTGCAGCCGCAAAGGGCTACCGCATCATCCTGACCATGCCTGAGACCATGAGCGTCGAGCGCCGCAACATGCTCAAAGCATACGGTGCAGAGCTGGTACTCACGGACGGTACAAAGGGCATGTCGGGCGCGATTGCCAAAGCCGATGAACTGGCCGCTGAAATTGAAAATAGTTTTATCCCAGGGCAGTTCGTCAATCCGGCCAACCCGGCTGCACACTATGCGACAACCGGTCCGGAACTCTGGTCGCAGACCGACGGCAAAATTGATATTTTTGTCGCAGGCGTGGGCACCGGCGGCACCATCACCGGCGTAGGCTCCTATCTTAAGGAGCAGAACCCCAATGTCAAAATTGTCGCTGTGGAGCCGGATGAATCGCCGGTACTGTCTACCGGCAAGGGTGGCCCGCACAAAATCCAAGGCATTGGCGCAGGATTTGTTCCCGAAGTCCTCAGCACGGACATATATGATGAAGTGCTGCGCATCAAAGGCGAAGATGCTTTTGCAACTGCACGCACCTTTACGCACAGTGAAGGACTGTTTGTCGGCATTTCGTCCGGTGCTGCCCTCCATGCTGCTATTCTGCTGTCTCAACGTCCGGAAAACAAGGGGAAAACCATTGTCGCGTTGCTGCCTGATACGGGCGACCGATACCTGTCCACACCGCTTGTCAGCGAGTAAAAAAAAGAAAAGCCTGTCGAAAGACAGGCTTTTCTTTTGAGCGGCTGACCGGATACACAGCGATCGTCGCATCAGGATCTTATAAAAAACCGTCCCTTTCAAAAGAAAAGAACGGTTTTTTTGGAGCTGCTGACCGGATTTGAACCGGTGACCTCATCCTTACCAAGGATGCACTCTACCTACTGAGCTACAGCAGCAAAAAAGAAACGGCGATCTGTGTCGCCGTTTCATGGCGACCCGGATGGGACTTGAACCCACGGCCTCCAGCGTGACAGGCTGGCGCTCTAACCAACTGAGCTACCGGGCCGAATATAAAGTTTGGTGGGCCTTCGGGGACTCGAACCCGGGACCGACCGGTTATGAGCCGGTTGCTCTAACCAACTGAGCTAAAGGCCCATATACATGGATTGACAGCACTTTGCCGCCACGGTTTATGGTGGCGGCAAAGCCTTATCAAATGGCTCCTCAAGTTGGACTCGAACCAACGACCCTGCGGTTAACAGCCGCATGCTCTACCAACTGAGCTATTGAGGAATATCGAGCGGATCGGATTGATCCGCTGGTGTGCGCGTCGAGTTATCTTCCCGGGCCGTCGCCAGCCAAGTATTGTCACCGTAAACGAGCTTAACTACTGTGTTCGGAATGGGAACAGGTGTACCCTCGTCACCATTGACACGCAC